>CAUQIP010000008.1:0-70326 GCA_963518235.1 uncultured Streptococcus sp.
ATGGCGTTGTCACTGTAGCGTTTCCTTTATCATCTACTACTACAGTTGCACCTGGATTCACTGCTTTAACCTTGTCTTCGATGGCTTTCTTCTCAGCATCTGTAAGTTTTTCTGGGTTCGCTACCACAGTCTTATCTGCTGGTTTAACCACATCGTTACCTGCATTTGGCTTAGCTGGTGCTTCTGTATCTGGTGTTGAACTTGGGTCTTTAACCGTTACCTTAACTGGAACTTCTTCTGTAGATCCATCTGGGTATGTTACAACTACTGTCGCATCTTTTTCACCCGGTGTTGTTGTGTCTACTGGAGCTTTGAAGGCTACTGTTGTACCTTTAGGAAGATCTTTTACATTTCCAATTGAATCTTCTGCTTTTGGTGTTGTTCCTTTGTTTACAGTTTGTGTTTTAGCTGTTGGTTCGTTTTTATCTGCATCTGTTGGTTTTTTAGTTACAAATTCTGATAATGGTTTTTTATCTTTAGAACCATCTTTATAAGTTACTACTACATCGTTTCCGTCTTTAGTAATAGAAGCAATACGATCTGCTGGATTTTCTACTTCTGTACCTTTTTTATCAGCTAAACGTGCATCTGGATTGTTTTGAGAATATTCAAGTTTAACTTTCTCTTTAATTTTTTCAAACTCTTTATCAGTAACATTGTTAACATCTGATACAACTACTTTGTCAGCTTCTGCTGGAGTTTTAATATCATATTTTTGAGTTTGAGGTTTAAGAATTACATTAACCGCAGTTGGGTCAGTAGCATCTCTACCATTTCCTCTAGCATCCTCTCCATCTTTATCAATGGCTTTTACAAAACGCCATCCTAATGGAGTTCCTCCATCTTGAATTGCTTTTTCAAATTTTTCTTTTGTAAATGCTCCTTCTGGGGCTGGAGTACCAGTATACGTGATAACAGCTGGATTCTCTGCTGTTGCTGTTGTTTCAGACGTAAATTTATTCGCAGTAAATCCGTATTGAGTATCTTGTTTATTAGTTTCTCCTGCTACGTCTTTAAATTCTTGGTTACTTCCTCTTCTTAACTCAGCACTTGCAAGTTTACCGCTATCATCTTTGATTTTAATATCAAAAGAATTTACTTCTGATGCGTAAACATACACTTCTTTTTTATTAGGTGCTGGATCTGAATATTGAATTTCTACTGTTGGTTTTTCATTTGTACGTACAAATTCTGTTAACGATTTTTTATCTACAGAACCATCTTTATAAGTAACTACTAAATCATTTCCTACCTTCTCAATAGTTTTAATTTTAGCATCCTTATCCTCAACATTTTTACCTTGGTCTTTTGCTAAATTTGCATCATTATTAGTTTTAGAAAACTCAATTTTAAGTTTTTCTTTAACTTTAGCAAATTCTGCATCTGTTACTGCCGCTGGATTAGCTACTACTACTTTTTCAGTTTCTGCTGGTATTGTAATATCATATTTTTGAGTTTGTGGCTTAAGCATGACGCGGAATGAACCTGGATCAGTTGCATTTGAAGAACCTACTGCTCCATTCTCAATTTTCGCACCATCTGTATCCGTTGCAGTTGCATAACGCCATCCTAAAGCCATACCTTTTGGATTTTCACCTTTAGTTGCTGCATCTAGTTTATCTTGTGATAAACCATCTGTCGCTGCTGGTATACCTCTATAAGTAATGACTGCTGGTGCATCTGCTGTTGCTGGTGTTTCAGCAGAGATAACATTTGCTTTAAATCCATATTGAGTATTGATGGTATTTGCTTCACCTGCAACTGGATTAAATGGTTGGTTCCCTCCACCATTTACAATAGCACTTGCAATTTTTCCGCTATCATCTTTGAATTTGATATCGAATGAGTTTTCTTCCCCACCATATACATAGACTTCTTTTGTAGCCTTATCTGAGTATGGAATTTCTACTGTTGGAGCTACTGCTGGCGTTGTTGGTGCTGTTGGTGCTACTGGGTTGTTAGTTGCAGCATCTGCCGCTGGCGTTGCTTCTACAGGATCACTTACTTCTGATGTTTTACCATTTTTGATAGCTGTCGCTGCTACAATACCAGCTGGAATGTCCACTGTTGGAGTGATGCTTGCCACACCTTGATCGTTCGCAACGGCTGAACCAAGCTTAGTGCCATCATGGGCGAACAAGGAAACTGTAGATCCGGCTTCTGCTTTCACCTCAACCGGAGTTTTAGTGTTAGCTTTACCTGCTAGACTTGTCGTGATAACTGGCTTAGCTGGTGCTACTGCTTCTTTTTCAACAATTACTTTTACAGGGACTTCTTTTGTAGATGTATCTGGGTAAGTTACTACTGCTGTTGCTGTTTTTTCTCCTGGCGTTGCTGTGTCTACTGGTGTCTTGAACTCAGCTTTTGTTCCAGCAGGAAGTTCTTTGAAGTTAGCAATTGAATTTTCTGCTTTTGGTTGTTCATCAACTTTAACCGTTTGAGTTTTTACAGTTGGAGGGGTAACATCAGCTTTTGATAGATTCACAGGATTCTCTGCGATTCTGTGGAAACCATGGTCAACTCCTGCTGTCCCTGTACTCAACATTCCCATCGAAACCTTCATATTTTTCAACTGTTCATTTGTTACTGTATCAGGAACTGTTGTTGTAAACTCCCATACATAACCGTCTCTATAGTTACCACCTGTATTCGCATTATCATAGATAACACGATTACCTTGCAGAGCATTTGAGTTTACTAAATTTTTTGTATCAGATATCTCGTCTTTTACCGCATCCTTATAATAGAAACTAGTGTTATTATATAGAGTATCTAGTCCTCTAGTATAATTGTCCCAATTACCATTTATTTTCAAATTCTCATTTTTAGCAAGAGCACGGCCTGCTGCTGTGTCTGGAGTAGGGTTGTCAAAACTTACAGTATCACTAAGACCAGTTCCATCTCCGCCAACTAGTTGATATTTTCTGTCTACAAATTTCATTTCCGCTCTATATTGCAATCGGCGAATATCCGTAGGCATATTCACTTCATTTGGAATCTGAATGTAGTTGCGGAACACTTCATTCTTTACTCCATAGTCATTAGCGAAATTTTGTAAATGGTCATTGAAAAAAACTTGCCAGTCTACAGAAGTAATTTTCCCAGTAGCATCAGCATTATAACGAGCTCTATATTTCATCACGGAATTAACAGCAGTTATTGCATTACCAGCTTCAGATGAACCTCTTATACCACTAGTAATAACACTGTCTTTTTTCCCATAGTCGTTCCCTGTAGAATCAATATTATAAGCAATTTCCGCTCTAAAAGCATTATTTTTATCTAATGCTTTACCGTTACGTGGGTCGTTAGATCCTGTGTTTTCGATTGAGTTAGATTCTGATTTTTTCTCAGTGTTTTCTGCTTTTTTACCTACAGTTGGTTGTCCGTTAGTAGTGTCTACTGCTGGAGTTTCTTTTTTCTTTACAGGTTTATTTTTTAATTTAGTATTAGCTGTAGTTACAAGTTTATTGTATGCTTTTGTGATTTCATCTTGAGTTGTTGCGTTTTCTAATGTAGCTTTTGCAGCTTCTAAGTCAGCTTTTAATACCGCAACACTCTCTTCTGTTTTTCTTTCGTATGTTACGTTAGCTAATTTTGCTTCGATTTCTACAATGTATTTTTCTAGTTTAGTTTTGTCTAAAGCTTTAACTTCTTTTGCAGTTTCTCCACCAAGTTTTGCTGCCACAGCTGGTGTTGTAGCAACTTCTGGCTTGATTTCTGCTACAGCAGGCGCCTCATAAGTTCCTACTTCTCCACCGTACCCAGACTTAGCCTCCTTAGCTTTTGAACCGCTCTCTACAGTCGTTTCCTCTGCCATGTTTGCATGAACCACTTGGGTAGCTAAGCTAGCTCCGACCGCAAAAACAAGAGAACAACCGAATAGGAAATGCTTCCCTTTTTTGATCATTCTCCAGTTCTTTTGCTCTGCATTTTTACGATTAAAATACACTATATTTTCTCCTTTTGATTTCTAAAAAATAGCATGTAATACACATACAATCAGTATTATAATTTACATTAGCAGATTTATCAATAAATATGAATTATTCTTTATTATTTTTCATTATTTTCAGAATATTTTGTGTTTTAAATCATTTATTATATTATAATATTTCAATAAATTTATAATTTCCCTTTTCTTAACAACTATGTTAAATACTATTTTTTGAATACTTATAAAGAGTGTGTTGATTCCACATACAGCTAGCTCATCCCTTTTGAGCGTCAAAAGTAGAGAACTATGAAAGTAAATCTTATCAGATACCAATACTCTTCGAAAATCTCTTCAAACCACGTCAGCTTCCATCTACAACCTCAAAACTAGTGTTTTGAGCAATCTGCACCTAGCTTCCTAGTTTGCTCTTTAATTTTCATTGAGTATAAACTATGATCAAGAAAAAGTCATTCTCCCTGACCAGACCTTTGGAACATTACAAGCCATCATTTGTAGCTATTCAAAAAAGCCCCATACTATCTGACATTCAGGAATTCCTGCTACAGATAGTATAGAGCTCAAACAGCAGTTATACGAGCATGACTGCTTTTCTATTCTTGCATGGTGTAACCGACACCACGAACAGTTTTAATGTAGCTTTTCTGACCTTTTACATCAAGCTTGCTACGTAGATAACGGATATAGACATCCACGATATTGGTCTCTGTCGCACTTTCATACTTCCAGACACTTTCCAACAACTGCTCACGAGTCAGAACTTTCTTGCTTCCCATAAGAGTAGCCAGAAGGTCATACTCACGACGCGTCAGAGCAATCATCTCCTCGCCACGATAAACGGTATGATGTTCTACATCCATACGCAGATTGCGGTAAGACGTTGGAACCTTCATCTGACTACAGTGTTGGTCGATAAAGTCCCGACCTCGGAAAATCGCTGAAATACGAGCTACCAGATTCTCAATAATAACTGGCTTATAGATGTAAGAAACGGCAAAGCGTTGGATTGTCTCAATCTGATCTTGCAATTCTTCACGATGGTCCAAGACCATGATGACTGAGGCTGGCTTAGTCCGACTCAGCTTGTCTGCAAAATCCTGGGCTGTCATATCCCCCAGTTGAGCATTCAATAAAATCAAGTCATAGTCTGTTTGAAGAGCCATGGAGAGGGCTTTTTGCCCCTCCTCAACCTGATCAACTCGGTATTGCTCTTTTTGGAGTTCCAAACTTAAAAAATGAGCTAGATTTCGTTCTTTCTCAAGTAATAAAATCCGTTTCCCCATGGCAGACCTACTTATTTTTCGTCATACCAAGAGTAGTGGAATGTTCCTTCTTTGTCTTTACGTTGGTAAGTGTGGGCACCAAAGTAGTCACGTTGCGCTTGGATCAAGTTAGCTGGAAGGTCAGCTGAACGGTAGCTATCAAAGTAAGTAATAGCTGCTGAGAAAGTTGGCACTGGCACACCAGCTTGAACAGCAAGAGCTACGATATCACGCACTGCTTGTTGGTACTTAGCAGTAACATCCAAGAAGTATTCATCCAAAAGAAGGTTGGCAAGGTCTGCATCACGGTTGTAAGCATCTGTGATCTTTTGCAAGAAACGAGAACGGATGATACAGCCATCACGCCAGATAGATGCGATGTCTGCAAATGGCAAGTTCCAGTTGTTTTCTTTAGAAGCTACACGCAGTTGCGCAAAACCTTGTGCGTATGAAATGATTTTTGAGAAGTAAAGGGCTTGACGGATCTTTTCAATCAACTCAGCCTTGTCTCCTTCAAATTTGAAGGCAGCTGGTTTTGGAAGAACCTTGCTAGCATGTACACGTTCTTCTTTGTAAGTAGAGATGTAACGTGCAAATACTGACTCAGTAATCAGTGACAATGGTACACCAAGGTCAAGTGATGATTGGCTAGTCCATTTACCAGTACCCTTGTTACCTGCAGCATCAAGGATGTAGTCTACGATTGGTCCATCTTGGCCTTCATCGTCTTTACGGCTCAAGATATCAGCTGTGATTTCAATCAAGTAGCTGTCCAATTCACCCTTGTTCCACTCAGTAAAGATTTCAGCCATATCTTCTGCAGAAAGACCTAGCAAGTGTTGCATCAAGTCATAGCTTTCTGCAATCAATTGCATATCCCCATACTCGATACCGTTGTGAACCATTTTCACATAGTGACCAGCTCCATCAGGACCGATGTAAGTCACACATGGTTTGCCATCTTCTGGTGCTTTAGCTGAGATTTCTTCAAGAACATCCGCAACCAATTCGTAGGCTTCTTTTTGTCCACCAGGCATGATAGAAGGACCTTCAAGGGCACCTTTTTCACCACCAGAAACCCCAGTACCGATAAAGTTGATACCTGAGTTTGCCAATTCTTCATTACGACGGATTGTATCTTTGTAGAAAGTATTTCCGCCGTCAATCAAGATATCACCCTTGTCAAGGTGTGGAAGAAGGGCTTGGATAGTAGCATCTGTACCAGGTCCAGCTTGAACCATCAGCATGATACGACGAGGTTTTTCGATTGAGTTTACAAAACTTTCAACATCATAGCTTGGTACAAAGTTCTTTTCAGGATGGCAAGCAATCACATCTTCCGTTTTTTCTTTACTACGGTTGTAGATAGCAACTGTGTAACCACGAGATTCAATATTAAGGGCAAGGTTACGACCCATTACGGCCATACCAACAACACCAAAGTTAGCTTTTGTCATTTGACACTCCTCTTGTTTAATTTGTTTTATTTTATCATTTTTACTTTTGAAAAGAAAGAATTTTGTAACGACTGCTTAGTAGTCCAAAGCATCCGCATGTCCAGAACCATTTCCAACAAAGTATCCTGTCTTACAGTTAAGGGTAAAAAGATAGGTTCCATCTGGCTTGTAGAGGTTGTAATAACCATTGCCATTAACGATATTGACACGTTCAAGGATGTATTGGTTACCAGTGATATAACCACGTGAGCGTGAAGTCGCTAGAATTTGTTCCAAAACACCATCCGCGAAATCCCAAGCAGAATTATTGCTATCATCAATAGCTGATTGGTTGTAAGAAACACGACTGGCACTTCTTTGAACAGCAACTCCTGCACTTGATACACCCATATTGACTTCACCACGAGAACTTCTAGACTCATTTGAAGTCGCATTTGAACTACTTGAGCTTGTCTCACTAGTAGTATTTGAGCTGGCTTGACTGGAATTTGAACTGCTAGCTTGACTTGAACTTGAAGCACTTGTTTGCTGGCTCTTTCCTAGACTGATAGCCTTATCTAGCACTTTATCAAGCTCCGTATTTCCAGTTTTAATATCTGTAAATTTAGCATCCGATTTAGCTTTAGCGTTAGTGTCCAAAACACCATCAACAATAGCTGGCTTCTCAAATTGTGCATTTACATCTTGAATAGCCTTGATTTGCGTTGCTAGACTATCATACTTAGATTTGGCAAGAGTATGTTCACGACCACCTTCCAGCTTATCCAGCAAGGTCTTGAGTTGGCTCAACTTATCAAACTGGCTATTTTTCAAAGCCGTTTTATTACTATCTGTATAGAAGCCATCATATAAATTATTGAATTCTTCTACATCTGACTGCGTGTTCGTAGTTGATTGAGAAGTCTGGATTTCTTTAGTCGAACGAGCTACTTGACGATAGACATAATAAGCACTGACACAGATAATTACTGATACAAGCGCCAAAGCGGTTAAAACAAAGCCTTTTTTGCTTTTCTTTTCTGACTCTTCTTGTTCCAGACGAGAAAGGTTTTGCTCCTCTTCCACTTCTTCAGTCATTTCTGTTGGATTTTCATCCTCTAGCAATAGAGGATCCAAGCCTTGCTCCTCATCGTCCAGAGGCAAGGGTGGCAAGATGTCTTCAGAAGATGGAACTTCCTCCGAAGAAGCTTCTGACTCTTCTACAGCCTCACGCATCTCTTGAATTAAATCATCCAGACTCTGAGTTTCAACTAACTCCTCTTTTTTGTATTGGCGGGTCACAAATTTATCTGCCTCAATTTCATCTTTATGTTGCTTCACATACTTGTCTAAGATAGAATCTCCAGGCAATACACCTGCTTCCACCTCTTCATTTTTTCGCATAGCTTGTCCAACCGTTAGCTCTTTGGCATCATCAAAATCAAATTGCGGTTCTTGATCTTCATTTTTATGACGATTCCGTCTTTTCTTAGTCATGAGTTTACCTTTCTACTTTACTTCTTGGCGTTTGACACGCTGCCCAAAATATTGATACAGATCCACTTTCAAGGTTCCGTTGTATAACTTACGCTTCTTGTCTGCTTGACTACCGTACTTGGTCTCAAAGGATTCATCACTAGTTAGGATAAACTTGCTCCACGTTTTCAGCGGTGCAAATACTTGCCCCATTTCAGCATAAAGCTTGGCAACTCCTGCATCATCTGACAAACGTTCTCCATAAGGCGGATTAGAGATGATCACTCCATTGATTTTATCGGAACGCAAATCCTGCACGCGCATCTGCTTGAAGGTAATATCTCCTGCAACCCCTGCCACCTGAGCATTGACCTTAGCAATTTCCACCATGCGAGCATCAATATCACAGCCCATGATATCCAGTTCCAGTTCACGATCCACTTTCTTAGCTGCTTCTGTACGCACTTCTTGGATCAAGCGATCGCTGATCCAGTTCCATTCCTCAAAGGCAAAGGAGCGACGAAGACCAGGAGCCATCTTTCTAGCAATCATAACTGCCTCGATACAGAAGGTTCCTGAACCACAGGTCGGATCAATCAAAGGTTTGTCTGGATACCAATTAGAAAGTTGCAAAATGGCTGCCGCCATGTTTTCCTTGATCGGAGCCCCACCTTTTTCCGTACGATATCCACGTTTAAAAAGGCTAGATCCTGTCGTATCAATCATGACAGTTGCCGCATCTTTGAGAATAGAGACCTCAATTTTAAACTCTGGCCCATTCTCCATCAGAGGAACACCTTCTGGACGGGCATAGTGTTTCTGCAACTTCTTAACAACAGCCTTCTTTGAAATAGCCTGTACACTGGGCTCATTGTGAAGTTTAGATTTAACACATTTGGCTTTTGAAATCGGGAATCGAGCTCCAAGTGGTAAATAATTTTCCCAATCTAGGGCAAATACTCCCTGAAACAGCTCCTCAAAAGTCTTAGCAGGGAATGTTCCTACAATAATCTTGATACGGTCTGCTGCCCGAAGCCAGAGGTTAGTTTCGATGATAGCTCTTGCATCTCCTTGAAAACAAACACGACCGTTTTCAACCTGACAATCATAGCCCAACTCTCCCACTTCTCGTCCCACAACGGCTTCAAGACCCGCTGCAGCAGTAGCGATTAAATTAAATTCTTTTTTCATTTTCAGTCTTATAAGACCTTTCTATATGTCCACTTTAAAAAATGAGGTTGAGAAAGTTTTCTCAGCCCCAACCTATATGCAATTTTCTATAAGCCATGTTTTGTTCCAGAAGTGACTAGGACCACTTCCTTCGATAATCATCTGTCTACCACTAACAGCATAGAGCTGATAGCAGTCAGAGTACTACGTTCGTTTCCGTGCACTCCATGCCCCGACCAAAATTTGGGTTGCTAGCTTGAGGGGTTTACCGCGTTCCACTCTCTCCGTTTCCAGAAAGACTTCGTCACTGTGGCACTTTCAAGCCTACTCTGACCTATCCAAAGACTTAGCCATTTCAACTGCCGTAACGATTTCTCGTCCCTAGGCTTATGGTTTCGCCTAGCACAAACACTACAGGCATCACAGCCTGTGCTAGCATGGACTTTCCTCATGAAAAGAAATTCTCTTCATGCGATTATCCAAAAATTGCATTTTTCAAATAAGCTCTTATAAATCAGAGTTATCCAAAATTTGTTTACCAAATACTTCTTTTTCGAGACGATTCAAGCGTTTCAAAATATCAAAATTCGTCATAGAACTTGTAGTCGCCACTTCAATAGGCTCTGATTGAACTGGTGAGGATTTCGGTTTACGAGCTAATTCTTCTTTCAACTCAGCAATTTCTTGACGGAGAGACTTGACTAGGGCAGCATAAGTTTCATAGTCCTTGATGACATCGTCCAAAAATTCATCAACTTCAACCTTACTATACCCACGAACTTCACGTCCAAACTCTTGCTCAAAAATATCTTTTGCTGAAAAAATAATACCTGCCATCTCTCTCTCCATTCTCAATTTCTAATAGTATTATTATATAAAAAAAGGCAAACAAAAATCAAGGTCAAAGGCTTACTTTTCAGAAAAATTTTCTACCAGCTCATTTAAGTCTTCAAAGGTTAGCCTTTTTATACGATAGCCTTCCTGATTTGTCATCAGCTTGTCCATAAATTTTAATTTGGTCTCATTTTCTGGGTCATAGAAAAAATAGGCTAAATCAGTATTTTCCAGTAAAAATCGTTGATAGTCTCGCAGTTGCCCCTTGTTTTCATACTTGGGATAGGCATATTTAACGAAATCTACCTGCTTGAATTGGCTAAGTTTAAGCTGATTCGCTTCATTCCAATTTCCCCCGTGCGTTTCAAAATCAAAAATAGTCGCTAGGCTGAAATCATACTCATCTTTCATTTCATTTGCGACATCAAGAACCCAGGATTCAAATCCCAAGCTCCCAGTAAAGACCAGCCATTTAAGCCCCTCTTCTGCTAAGTTTTCTAAATCTCTTCTAATCGCTTTCTTTATAATTTTTAACCTGATATCTTTTTCGTTAAAGACACCCAAATCAAAGCTAGAATAGCCCATAATTAAAGCTCTAGTCATTTTTACACCTTTCTTTATATTTTATGGTATAATAGAGTGATGTTATTGTACCAATAAGGAGAAATATGGTCAACTATCCTCATAAAATTTCATCAAAAAAAAGCCAAACATCTATTTCTCAACCAAAAAATTTCGCAAATCGAGGAATGACTTTTGAAAAGATGATTAACGCTACCAACGACTACTATCTGACACATGGCATGGCAGTTATCCACAAAAAACCGACGCCTGTTCAGATCGTTCGAGTAGACTATCCTCAACGTAGTCGAGCCAAAATTGTAGAGGCCTATTTTAGACAAGCTTCCACAACAGATTACTCTGGCGTGTATAGAGGACATTACATTGACTTTGAAGCCAAGGAAACACGACAAAAAAATGCTATTCCACTAAAAAACTTCCATCTTCATCAGATTCAACATATGGAACAAGTTCTGGAACAGCAGGGCATTTGCTTCGTTCTACTTCATTTTTCTTCTCAACAAGAAACTTACTTGTTACCGGCACTTGATTTGATTCGTTTTTATCATCAAGATAAGGGTCAAAAATCAATGCCACTTGGATATATTCGGGAAAACGGATATTTAGTAAAGCAGGGAGCTTTCCCTCAAATTCCCTATCTCGACATTATCAAAGAACATTTACTAGGTGGTAAAACAAGATGAACAAACAAATTATTCTGCGATTCTTAAAGTATATGGGAATTACATTCCTTACCTTATTTATCGCTTTATTTCTACTAGGTGGTGGTGTCTTCCTCTACTTTGTTAGCAAGGCTCCAGCCTTATCTGAAAGTAAATTGGTTACGACAACTTCCAGCAAGATTTATGACAATAAGAACGAACTGATTGCTGACCTTGGATCTGAACGTCGCGTAAATGCTCAAGCCAATGAAATTCCCACTGATTTGGTTAAAGCTATCGTCTCAATCGAAGATCACCGCTTCTTTGATCATAGAGGTGTTGATACTATTCGTATCATGGGAGCTGCATTGAGAAACCTCCAAGGACAGGGGGGACTCCAAGGGGCTTCAACCTTGACCCAGCAATTAATTAAATTAACTTACTTTTCTACTTCAACTGCTGACCAAACCTTGTCACGTAAAGCTCAAGAAGCTTGGCTAGCCATTCAATTAGAACAAAAAGCAACCAAGCAAGAAATCTTGACCTACTACATCAACAAAGTCTACATGTCTAACGGTAACTATGGAATGCAAACCGCAGCCGAAAATTACTATGGAAAAGACTTGAAGGATTTAAGCCTGCCACAGTTAGCACTCCTAGCTGGAATGCCTCAGGCACCAAACCAATACGATCCATATTCCCACCCAGAAGCTGCTCTAGAGCGTCGTAACTTGGTACTTTCAGAAATGAAAGAGCAAAATTACATCAGTGCAGAACAGTATGAAAAAGCAATTAATACTCCTATCACTAACGGTCTTCAAAGCTTGAAGTCAGCCAATAGTTACCCAGCCTATATGGACAACTACCTCAAAGAAGTAATCGACCAAGTCGAACAAGAAACGGGCTACAACCTTCTTACCACAGGTATGGAAGTCTATACTAATGTCGACAAAAATGTTCAACATAGACTTTGGGATGTTTATAATACAGATGAGTACGTTGCTTATCCAGATGATGAACTTCAAGTAGCATCCACCATCGTAGATGTAACAAATGGTAAAGTCATTGCTCAATTAGGTGCTCGTCACCAATCAAGTAATGTATCTTTCGGCATCAACCAAGCTGTTGAAACCAGCCGTGACTGGGGTTCTACTATGAAACCAATTACTGACTATGCTCCCGCTTTAGAATATGGAGTCTATGATTCTACTGCTTCTATTGTACATGATGTTCCTTATAACTATCCTGGTACCAATACTCCAGTCTACAACTGGGATCATGGCTACTTTGGAAATATTACAATCCAGTATGCACTACAACAATCACGTAATGTTACAGCAGTTGAAACCTTAAATAAAGTTGGTTTAGATCGAGCGAAAACCTTCCTAAATGGCTTAGGTATCGATTATCCAAGCATACACTATGCTAACGCCATTTCAAGTAATACAACAGAATCTAACAAACAATACGGTGCAAGTAGTGAAAAAATGGCTGCTGCTTATGCCGCCTTTGCTAATGGTGGTATTTATCACAAACCAATGTATATCAATAAAATCGTCTTTAGTGATGGTAGTGAAAAAGAATTTTCTGATGCTGGTACACGAGCTATGAAAGAAACCACTGCCTATATGATGACCGAAATGATGAAAACTGTCTTGGCCTACGGAACAGGACGTGGAGCCTACCTACCATGGCTTCCACAAGCAGGTAAGACAGGTACTTCTAACTATACTGACGACGAAATTGAAAAGTATATCAAGAACACTGGCTACGTAGCTCCAGATGAAATGTTTGTAGGTTATACTCGCAAGTATTCTATGGCTGTATGGACTGGTTACTCAAATCGTTTAACTCCAATCATTGGAGATGGTTTCCTAGTTGCTGCTAAGGTTTATCGCTCAATGATATCGTATCTATCAGAAGATGACCAACCTGGAGATTGGACAATGCCTGAGGGCTTATACAGAAGTGGAGAGTTCGTCTTCCAAAACGGAGCAAGAAATAGTTGGAATACTCCAGCCACACAACAAACGCAAACAGTAGAGAATTCCTCTACAACAACTGAAAGTTCTACTACACAGACAAGTACGACAGTTGGTCAACAACCCAATAATGCTCCAGCAACTAATCCTAATCAAGGACAAGCTGGGCAGACTGTCCAACCAGTACAACCAACACCACAAAATCCACAGGTTCAACAGCAACCACAACAGTAAGATGAAGAAAATCCTGAGAGTAGAAACTCAGGATTTTTTCTACAAAAATTAGCTTCATTATCTCTGAAAGTGAAGATAGCCATCAATTCATTTTCGAGAAACCAAAAGAAGTTAGCCAAAACTAACTTCTTATTTGTTCTATTTCACATGTTTTGCGAGTTCTTCTTGCGCTTTTTTATTGGATTCTGCTTTTTCTTTCATCCATTTTTCTTGAGCTTTTTGGTATTCATCTGCAGTGACTGCCTTGTCTTGAATTTCAAGGTATTTATACAAGAGTGGCTCACTTGTACCTTTATTTCCTGACAATGCAAATGGTATTGTAAATGGTACCATCTTAGACAAGATTGGACGCCCTGTACGAGATGTAGTTGGAATAATCAAGGCACTGTCTGTCAACCAAGCTTGGGCTGCAGCGTATTTATCATATCGTTTAGCAACATCTGTAACCTCATCACCAGCTTCAGTAACCAATTTTTCGTAGTCATATAGACCTACTTTTTTAGCAGCTACATTATCTTTCCCTGAGTCAAACCCTAAATATGTTTTAGTACTTTCTCCTACAGAAGGTTTGATAATATCAAGGTAGGTTGATGGATCGGCAAAGTCTGGACCCCAACCGACATTATCTGATAAATCCCAGTCTTCACCAGCAGCATTTTCAGCAAAATATGTAATATTATTTACTTCGTCTTTTTGCAATTGTTGGATATCAATAATGACATTATCAGTT
The DNA here is from genome assembly GCA_963518235.1 of uncultured Streptococcus sp. Lineage (GTDB taxonomy): Bacteria > Bacillota > Bacilli > Lactobacillales > Streptococcaceae > Streptococcus. The sequence goes on from CAUQIP010000008.1 coordinate 14,303, forward strand.
CCTAAAGTTGCTTCCAAAGATTGTTTCATAGATTGGACACGTTGAACTTTTGTAGTTGCTGTCTGGTCAACTGGCATATCCAAATGAATTGGGAAAGTCACGCCTTCTGCTTGTAAAGCTGATTTAGCTTTGGCAAATTCAGCCTTGGCTTTTTCTGGATTGTAGAGACCATCTTGGGCATCAGCAAGGTTCACATCCTTCCATTCATCCCCATAAGTCACTAATTTTTCTTTGACCATATCGCCAAAGTTTTTCCCATCTGCTTGAACAAATGTTGGTGGAACAAAAATATTACGCAAGATTTTGCTTGCTCCAGTTTGTCCATTCAGCTGAGAAGCATAAGCTGTACGGTCAAAGCCAAAGGCAATAGCCTGACGGAAATCCTTGTTCAATAATGCTTTTTTAGTAGAAGTCTTTTGTTCTTCGCTAGTCTTGGATGTGTATTTATAAGATTGACGATCAATATTTGTTCCCACTAGATACGTAGTAGAGTCTTGTTGCGTATAGACAATATTGTCCTTCATCTCTTTCTCAAGTTCTGCGAAACTTGCACTTGTTGGATAGAGACGAGCTGCTGTAAGGCTACCATCTTTAAAGTTTTCTGCAGGTTTACTAGTATCTTGACCATCCCAGAATGACAATTTAACTTTGTCAATATGTACATTGTCTTTATCCCAGTAGTTAGGATTTTTCGCAAATTCGACAGAGGATTTGGTCACAATAGATTTCAACAAATAAGGGCCATTATACAATAGGCTACCTGGATCCTTAGCTTTAGCAAAATCATCCCCTTTTGAATTCAAAAACTCTTCATTGACTGGCGCAAGTACACCCATAGTTGTTTTAGAATTCCAAAAACTTTCAGGTTTGTTCAAGGTGTATTGGACTGTTTGATCGTCAAGCGCTTTAATTCCGACTTGAGCAAAGTCTGTGATTTCACCTTTTGCATATGCATCCAAACCTTTGATTGAATCCTGTACCAAGTAAAGGGCTTCTGCTTTCTTATCTGTTGCATATTTAAGACCCGTCACAAAGTCCTGAGCCTTAACAGGAGCATACTCTTCCCCCTCAGATGTATACCACTTGGCATCCTGACGAATCTTATAAGTATAAGTCAAGCCATCCTTAGAAACTGACCAATCCTCTGCCATTGAGGGAATAAGGTTCCCGTATTTATCATTTTCAAGCAATCCATCAATCACATTACTAGTAATGTCAGCAGTTGCTGCCTTACCAGTTGTCAAATAGTTGAGATTATCTGGATGTGTCTCGTAGGTAAATGCAAAGGTCTGCTCACCTTTAGCACCTGAGCCCCCAGAACAAGCAGCTAAGACACCTGCTGCTAATAAAGTCACTCCCGCAAGAGCCAATACTTTTCTTGTTTTCATAGCATTCTCCTTTGTTTTTTTATTCATTATAGACCCTTTTTCAAGTCCTGTCAATACAATTTTCAGAATTTTTGAAAATTATTTTTTAAACAACAACTCTGTAAAAATATGAATAATATTAAATAGTTCTTAACTAATTCACATAACAAAGGACTTATTGATACTATCTATATATATCAAATAGTATTCTGTTTTATACTTATTTAAAATCAAAAAGAGTAGAAATTATCCTTTTTTGAGAATATATATGATATATTTTTAGCAAAAACTCTAGCATTGATTCCATACAATACAGGAATACTTATAAGAACTGTTGAATTTTAAAGTACATACTTGGACTACGATATTTCTTGGGAAAACTGCCAACAAAAAGACGCTCTTTGATTTTACATAAGTATAAATTGATCATCTACATAAAACAAAAAGCCAACATAGATTCTCTTCTGACCGACAGAAAACAATCTTGTTCGCTTTACTTCTAAAAATCTTAAGTAGCAAAGATTCTAAAATTATAGAATCATTGCATTAATGTCTCAACTCTTCCTCTACAACATTCAGGGCCCGTTCAATGACTACATGCATGTCGTAGTATTTATAATCTGCTAAACGACCACAGAAAATAACCTTGTCATTTGTTGCCTCTTCTTCCTGATATTTGGCAAATATAGCATTGTTTCTCTCATCATTGATTGGATAATAAGGTTCATCTCCACGTTTCCAATCAGCTGGGTATTCACGAGTAATAACCGTTTTCTCCTGTGTACCATACTCAAAGTGTTTATGCTCAATAATGCGAGTATAAGGAATTTCACGTTCTGTGTAGTTAACAACTGCGTTTCCTTGATAGTTTTCCTCATCTAGAACTTCATGCTCAAAACGAAGACTACGGTATTCTAACTCACCATGTTTATAATCGAAGTATTGGTCAATCATCCCTGTAAAGACAACCTTTTCAGCAGAAGCTTCTAATTCCTCACGATTGGCAAAAAAGTCAACTCCAAGTTCTACTTCCACATCCTTCAACATATTTTCGATAATGACATTATACCCACCGATTGGAATCCCTTGGTAACGGTCATTGAAGTAGTTATTATCAAAAGTCAAACGAACTGGTAGACGTTTGATGATAAAGGGTGGAAGGTCAGTCGCAGAACGCCCCCATTGCTTTTCAGTGTATCCTTTAATCAACTTTTCATAAATATCTGGACCGATCAACTTGATAGCCTGTTCTTCCAAGTTTTTAGGTTCAATGTCCTTCATATGAGCCGTTTGATCAGCAATCTTATCTTTGACTTCTTGAGGAGTTTTTGTCCCCCACATAGCATAGAAAGTATTCATATTGAAAGGTAGATTATAAAGGCTACCCTTGTAATTAGCTACAGGCGAGTTGATATAGTTGTTAAATTCAGCAAATTGATTAACATAATCCCACACTTTTTTATTAGAAGTATGGAAGATATGAGCACCATATTTGTGAACGTTGATTCCTTCTACATTCTCACAATAGATATTCCCACCAATGTGGTCACGTTTATCAATTACTTTTACTTTTTTTCCACGCTTAGTCGCCTCATAAGCAAAAATTGTTCCCGACAAACCAGCACCAACGATTAGATAGTCGTACATAGTCTCTTCCTTATCACTTATCTTTACATCTCCTTAACTATAGTAAAAGAGAGAATCTTATACTCTTCGAAAATCTCTTCAAACCACGTCAGCGTCCATCTGCAACCTCAAAACAGTATTTTGAGCTGACTTCGTCAGTTCTATCTACCACCTAAAAGCTGTACTTTGAGCTAACTTCCCAGTTACTCTTTGATTTTCATTGAGTATTCGTTTCAATCTATTTTAGCACAAAACAAATCATTTCTCAGTTTTCAATAGCCGAGTGATTTAAAAAGACAAGCACCAAAACTGATGTTTGTCTTTATGATTTTCCTTAAAAAAGCTATTTTTCATTATTTAACATGATTTTCTGCTTCTTTTTGAGCTTTTTCGATTGCTTTTTTACTTTCTTGCTCCCATTTAGTCTTTGCTTCTTCATACTGTTTGGTCGTAACAGTATCTTTTTGCAGTTTCATATACTTATAGTTATAACCGTCCCCCTTGATACCGACCAATGAGTACCCTCTTGTAAATGGTGTCACTTTTGTCACAGAAGCAGTCCCACCTCCTGACATAGCTGACATAATGAGAGAGTTATCAATCATCCAAGCCTGCGCTTCAGCATATTTCTCGTAACGTTTAGCTACATCTTTATTTTCACTATCCGCATCTTTGAGAATTTTAGTGTAAGTATCCAAACCTAGGCTAGCAATCTTCGCTTTATCTTCCTTGGCATCTAGACCAAAAATCTTGAGATAGAATCCATCCTCTGCATTGAATGGATTGAGGTAAGTAGATGGATCCTGATAATCCGCTACCCAACCATCAAAACTTAAATCATAATCTCTTGCATCGGGAGTAGGAGCTAAGAAGGCTACATTATTATACTCATCTGTAGAGAGTTGTTGAACATCAACAACAAGATTGTCAGTACCTAAAACTGATTCAAGAGTCTGTTTCACAGAATTCATACCAGTCACAGCATTTTTATTTGTCTGGTCCACAGCTATATCCAAGTGAATTGGGAAGGTAACACCTTGACTTGCCAAGTCTTTTTTGGCTTCTGCAAATTTTGCTTGGGCTTTTTCTTTGTTAAAATAGGCATCCTGCGCATCTGCTAGGTTCATACCTGCCCACTCTGTGCCATAGTTGACCAATTTAGAAGCGACTACTTCTCCAAAGGTCTTGTCTCCAACTTGGACAAATGTAGGAGGTACTAGGATGTTACGAAGAGTCTTGCTAGCTGCTTCTTCCCCATTTGACTGAGCAGAATAGGCTGTGCGGTCCAAGGCAAAGTTTACTGCTTGACGGAAGTTTTTGTTCAAGACAGCTATCTCAGTTGACTTCTTCTGCTCATCTGTCGTTTTAGCAGTGTGATTGTAAGTCTTACGATTGACATTGAAATTAAAATACCAAGAAGTCTTGTCCTGCAAACTATAGACGATATTATCCTTATATTTTTCCTTGGTCTTAGCAAAGTTTGAACTATTTGGATAAACTCCAGCGATAGAATAGGCTCCACTTTCAAAGTTACGGATGGTCAATTCTTGGTCTGAACCATCAAAGTAAGCCAACTTGACATGTTCAATCGATACTTTGTCATGATCATAGTAATGCGGATTTTTCACATACTCGATAGATGATTTTGATGTGAAATCTTTTAACAAATAAGGTCCGCTGTAGAGAATGCTATCTGGAGATAGGGTTCCAAAATCTTTCCCTTTTGAATTTAGAAATTCTTCATTTACTGGGAAAAGAATACTGTTCGTTGTTTTTGAGTTCCAGTAAGGTTCTGGGCGTGCCAAAGTATACTCAACAGTCTGGTCGTCGATGGCCTTCACCCCAACCTTAGAAAAGTCAGAATCTGCTCCTGTAATATAATCATTCAAGCCCTTGATCGAGTTTTGAATCAAGTCAAGCGCCTGTGATTTATTATCCACTGCGTACTTGATACCTGTCACAAAATCCTGTGCCTTAACTGGGGCGTACTCTTCACCGTCAGCTGTGAACCATTTGGCATCTTTTCTCAATTTGTAGGTATAAGTTAGACCGTCGCTTGAAACAGACCAGTCTTCTGCCAAAGATGGAATTAGGTTTCCATGATTGTCATTTTCAAGCAAACCATCAACTAGATTGGTTATAATCGATGTATTATCGGCGTAGTAGTCTAATAAATAGTTAAATGTAGTTGGATTTCCACTAAAGGTTGATGAGTAAGTTTTTGTATCTGAACCTGATTGACCGCAAGCAGCTAAAAGCAAAGCAGCCGCAAAAGTCAACCCTGTACCAAGGACACGCTTTTTTGTATTCATCTTCTTTCTCCTTTATGTTAGTTTTTATAACATAAGTTTATTTTACCAAATTAGTGGGGATTTGTAAAGTTAATTGAACTTCTAGAATGGAAGTTTATAAACTCTAGGCATTAAAAAACAAAGGATTTCTGTCTTTCATACAGTCTTCCCTTGTTTTTATACGATTTCATTTTTAGATTTTCTGTAAAAAATGTTTATAGTAATTCCACACAGAAAGCATCCCATGGGGCCAAGCTTTGTTTTTCAAAGGCTTCTTGAGCCGCGGTGTTTTCAATCAAAACAGATTTAACTGTTCCTTCTACTGCCAAGCCTTGTTTTTCATTGGACAAGTTAGCCACAACTAAGAATCGACGGTCACCGTCCTTACGGATATAGGCAAAGACTTTGTCAGTCGTATCAAGCAATTCAAAGTCAGCTCGAATCAGCCAGCTATTCTCCTTACGGATTTGAACCAGTTTCTGATAGGTATAGAAAATAGAATCTGGATTTGCCAGCGCTTCTTGAACGTTGATAGTTTGGTAGTTTGGATTCACTGCCAACCAAGGTTGACCTGTTGAGAAACCAGCGTTTTTGCTCTCATCCCATTGCATGGGAGTACGGGCATTGTCTCGTCCAATGACACGGATACTGTCCATGATTTCTTCCATCGAAACGCCTTTTTCAAGAGCCTCACGCGCATAGTTGAGGGATTCAATATCTTCTACTTGATCCAGTGTTTCAAACGGATAGTTGGTCATCCCAATCTCCTCACCTTGATAGATATAAGGAGTCCCTCTCATGAGATGAAGTAAAATTGCAAAGGCTTTGGCAGATTTTTCTCGGTATTCTTTGTCATTTCCCCAGATTGAGACGATACGAGGGAGGTCATGATTGTTCCAGAAAAGCGAATTCCAGCCGTCCTCAACTCCTAATTCTACCTGCCATTTGTTGAAAATCTCTTTTAACTTAGGAATATTCAGCTCTTTTTGACAGTGCCATTTAGGTTGCCCTTCCTGATACTGAAGACCGATGTGTTCGAACTGGAAGACCATAGACAATTCTTGACCCTTTGGATCAGAGTAGAGTTTAGCGATTTCTGGCGTCGCTCCCCATGTCTCTCCCACTGTCAAGAGATTCTTATCTCCAAAGGTCGCCTGATTCATCTCCTTGAGATAAGGATGAAGCATAGGTCCATTATTGACTACCTTCTCATCAGGAATTTTGCCAATCATGTCAATAACATCCATACGGAAACCGCCAATCCCTTTATCAATCCAGAAGTTCATCATCTCATAAATTTTCTGGCGAAGTTTTTCATTTTCCCAGTTGAGATCAGGCTGTTTCTTGCTGAAAAAGTGAAGATAGTATTGACCTGACTTTTCATCGTATTCCCAAGCAGAGCCACTAAAGATAGAATCCAAATCATTGGGTTCATCCCGCCAGATATAGTAGTCGCGCTCAGGACTGTCAGGATTTTCACATGCCTCAACAAACCAAGCATGCTCATCCGAGGTATGATTGACCACCAAGTCCATGATGATACGAATATCACGCTTCTTAGCTTCTGCGATTAGTTGATCCATATCCTCCATAGTCCCGAAAATAGCTGCAATCGCTTGATAATCAGCTATATCATAGCCATTATCATCCATAGGACTGTCATAAACGGGAGAAAGCCAAATCGCTGTAATTCCTAACTTAGCTAGATAGTCCAACTTACTGGTAATACCTGGCAAATCGCCAATTCCATCTTCGTTGCTATCCATAAAGCTCTTAGGGTAAACTTGATAGACTACGGCATTGTGCCACCATTTTTCTTGCATCTTCTTACCTCATTATTTTCATAATCTACAGTCTATGATAGCGCTTTTTGAAATTTTGTGCAAGCGTTTGCCTAATCTTTTTGATTTCTTTTTTAACTCCATAGTTTCCTAACTTCCAATTTTTTATTATAATAGAGGTCAGAGGTAAAAAAATGAAAAAACAAGCTTTTAGTTCTGAACAATATTTGAATCTACAACGCGACCACATTTTGGAGCGTATTAACCAATTCGACGGCAAGCTCTACTTGGAGTTTGGTGGTAAAATGTTAGAAGATTTCCACGCTGCTCGTGTCCTTCCTGGTTATGAGCCTGACAACAAAATCAAGCTCTTGCAGGAATTGAAAGAGCAAGTCGAAGTTGTGATTGCCATTAACGCTAGCAACATCGAGCATTCCAAAGCACGTGGCGACTTGGGTATTTCTTATGACCAAGAAGTTCTTCGTTTGATTGACAAATTCAATGAATTAGGGATTTTCGTTGGCTCCGTTGTCATTACACAATACGCTGGCCAACCTGCTGCAGATGTCTTCCGCAACCAACTCGAGAAAAACGGAATTGATTCTTATCTTCATTATCCAATCAAAGGATATCCGACAGATATGGATCACATCATTTCTCCTGAAGGTATGGGGAAAAATGATTACATCAAAACCAGTCGCAACTTGATTGTCGTAACCGCTCCTGGTCCTGGTTCTGGAAAATTGGCAACTTGTATGTCCAATATGTACCACGACCAAATCAATGGCATCAAGTCTGGTTATGCCAAATTTGAAACCTTCCCAGTTTGGAATCTTCCCCTTCATCACCCAGTCAACTTGGCCTACGAAGCTGCCACAGCTGACCTTGATGATGTCAACATGATTGACCCCTTCCATCTCCAAACCTACGGAGAAACCACTGTCAACTATAACCGTGATATCGAGATTTTCCCAGTGCTCAAGCGCATGTTGGAACGTATCCTTGGTGAATCTCCATACGCTTCTCCGACAGATATGGGTGTCAACATGGTTGGTTTCGCTATTACAGATAATGAGGCTGCTATTGAAGCCTCTAAACAAGAAATCATCCGTCGCTACTATCAGACTGTTCTTGATTTCAAAGCCGAAAAAGTTGGCGAAGCTGCTGTCAAGAAAATCGAGTTGCTTATGAACGGCCTCGGTATCACACCAGCAGACCGTAAGGTTGCTGTCGTTGCCCGTCAAAAAGCAGAAGAAACTGGCGGACCAGCCCTAGCCCTTGAATTACCAAATGGGGAAATCGTCACCGGTAAGAACTCAGAACTCTTTGGCCCTACAGCCGCTGCTTTGATCAACGCTATCAAGAAATCAGCTGATATTGCTAAAGAAGTGAAACTAATCGAACCTGAAGTTGTTAAACCGATCCAAGGTCTTAAAATCGGTCATCTGGGTAGTCGTAATCCACGCCTGCATTCAAATGAAATCCTGATTGCCCTTGCTATCACAGCTACGGAAAACCCTGACGCTGCGCATGCCATGGAAGAACTTGGTAACCTCAAAGGAAGCGAAGCTCACTCAACCATCATCTTGACAGATGAAGACAAGAATGTCCTTCGTAAATTGGGTATCAATGTAACCTTTGACCCATACTACCAATACGACCGCTTATATCGTAAGTAACGATTTGAACCTCTCCACTCTCGGAGAGGTTTTCTCTCTGTCTCAGAGCCGGCTTTATGTTATAATGAAAGAAGAAAACTGAAAGGATCTACCATGTCAAAAGAAGTTATTGTTGAAAGTTTTGAACTTGACCACACTATTGTTAAAGCTCCCTATGTTCGCTTGATTGGGGAAGAAACAGGACCAAAAGGAGACATCATCTCCAATTATGATATTCGCTTGGTGCAACCAAACGAAGACTCGATCCCTACTGCCGGCCTTCACACTATTGAGCACCTCTTAGCCAAACTCATCCGTACCCGCATTGACGGCATGATTGACTGTTCTCCATTTGGGTGCCGTACAGGCTTCCATATGATTATGTGGGGGCGTCACACTAGTGCCGAGATTGCAGCTGTTATCAAGGATTCGCTCAAAGAAATCGCTGAAACCACTACTTGGGAAGATGTCCCTGGAACAACCATCGAATCTTGCGGTAACTACAAGGATCACAGCCTCTTTTCTGCTAAAGAATGGGCAAAACTCATCTTAGAACAAGGAATTTCAGATGATGCCTTTGAACGTCATGTGATCTAAACGTAAAAAAGGAACCGGCTTTTCAGCTGGTTCCTTCTTTTTTTATTCTCAAAATTTTGTCTTATACTCAATGAAAATCAAAGAGCAAACTAGGAAACTAGCCGCAGGTTGCTCAAAGCACTGCTTTGAGGTTGTAGATAGAACTGACGAAGTCAGTCACATATATACGGCAAGGCGAAGTTGACGTGGTTTGAAGAGATTTTCAAAGAGTATTAGGCTTTCTCACGAATAACTAAAACACCATCTTCCATATCTGCTTCTAAGTGTTTGGCATCTAAATGATCCAAGTGGAAGTCCGTTACCTTATCACGAATTTCTTGTTCAACCACGCGACGGAGCGGGCGAACACCCATGACTTCGTCATAACCTTCTTCTGTGATATAGTCCTTAGCTGCTTGACTGACTACCAAATCAATGTCTTTCTTAGCCAAGGTTTGGTTGACTTCGGTCAACATCAAGTCCACAATCTTAGAAAGGTCTTCCTTCGTCAAGTGTGAGAACTCAATAACTGCATTAAAGCGGTTGAGGAATTCTGGACGGAAGAATGGTTTCAAACGGTCCATCAATTCTGGTTTATCCGCATCTTCTATCAAGTTGGCTTCATAGCCAAATCCAGCATTTGATGTTGCAATAATGACAGTGTTTTTAAAGTTTACTGTATTTCCTTGACCATCTGTCAAACGACCATCATCTAGAACTTGGAGGAGAAGGGTAATGACTTGAGGATCAGCCTTTTCAATTTCATCCAAGAGAATGATAGAGTAAGGATTGCGACGAACACGTTCTGTCAAGGTATTTCTATTGTCATCATAACCCACATAGCCTGCTGTTGTACCAATTAGCTTAGAAACGGCTGTGCGGTCACTGTATTCAGACATATCCAAACGAATGATTGCGTCCTTGGTTCCAAACATATCCAGCGCCAATTGTTTAGCAAGTTCTGTCTTACCAACCCCAGTTGGACCTACAAAGAGGAAGCTACCGATTGGGCGATTACCTTCATCAAAACCAGCACGGTTACGACGGATGGCACGGGCTACAGCTTCAACCGCCTTGTCTTGTCCGATTACCTTGTGTTCCAAGCGATGAGCCATATCTTTCAAACGCTCGATGTCTGATGCTCCCATTTGAGATACTGGAATACCGGTCATTCGTTCCACAGATTCGGCTACATCGTTGACAGTGGCAGTCACTTTCATATCTTCTGTGTGGTTTTCGATTTTCTTTTCCAATTCTGCAATGCGTGTTTTATAGTTTAGAGCTGCTTCAAAATCTTCTGCCTCAACTGCTTTTTCTTGCTTGTCTTTTTCTGCTTCAATTTCACGTTCAACAGCATGCACATCTGTTACAGGATGCTGAGCTGCCAAGTGAGCTGCCGTTACATCGACAAGGTCGATAGCCTTATCTGGCAAACTACGTTGAGGAATATACTGAACAGAATAATCCACCGCTGCTTTCAAAACTTCGTCTGGCAAAATGACATTGTGGTGTTGTTGATAGAGATCACGAATTCCTTGAAGGATTTTAAAAGTATCCTCTGCTGAAGGAGCATTGACCTTGACTTCGTTGAAACGACGAGCAAGAGCAGCATTCTTCAAGATAGTATTACGATATTCGTCTTGAGTCGTTGCCCCAATCACTGTCAATTCTCCACGAGAGAGGGCTGGCTTGAGAATATCCGCAAGCCCTTTAGAACCACTGTCTCCACCAGTGCTACCAGCACCGAGAATTTGATGAATTTCATCAAAGAAGAGGATAATATTCCCTGCTTCTTTCACTTCATTGACTAGATTTTGAACGTTTTCTTCAAAACTACCACGGTATTGAGTGCCAGCTTCAAGACCTGAGATATCAATGGAAATAATTTCCTTATTCTTGATGGCAGCTGGGACATCGCCGTTCACAATGGCTTGCGCTAGACCTTCGACTACTGCTGTCTTACCAACACCTGCATCTCCGACCAGAACAGGATTATTCTTGGTACGACGTGAAAGGATTTCAGATGTTTCTTGAATTTCCTTGTTTCGTCCAATAACAGGATCCAACTTGCCCTCACGCGCTTCTGCTGTCAAGTTACGACCTAGTTTAGCAAGGACACCGTCTTGTTTCATACCTGACGCCTGTTGTGGCATTTGTTCATCAGTTTCTGCATTTCCTGGTAATTGACCAGTTGCACGATAATGAGCAAATTCCTCAGGTGTCACTTCACGTCCATTAATCAAATAACGGCGATTTTCAGAACTGTATCCACGCATACCACCCATCAATTGGTTAAATAAATCATCCATGTTGTTAAAATTATTAAAGTTGTTGTTCATATTCTTTACCTCTTTTTATTTACTTAGTTATTATTACTGATATTGACTATCTTTGACCTTTGTTTTAAAAAATTTAGACTAGCTAAATCGCTACTCTACGTACTATTTCTGGTTTTTCTTTTTCAAGCAGGAGTAGACTATCTTTACTTCTAAAGATTTCTAGATTAAACATAGACCCCACCTCTTTCTATTTTACTTTAAATAAGTGTTCTAGTAAGGCTTTCATTTACCTTACGTTCATAATATACTACATTAGTCAGAAAAGGTCAAGGGATTTGACTTTAATTGACCAATATTTTTTATACTCTTCGAAACACATCAGATTTACCTTATATACAATCTATAAGATGTATTTTGAGCTGACTTCATCGGTTCTATTTATAACCTCTAGACTGTGTTTTGAGCAGCCTGCGGTTAGTTTCCTAGTTTGTTCTTTGATTTTCCTTATGTATTTAAATGCAAAAACACCCTGAAACATCAGGGTGCCATTCTTACATCAAATATAAAATCGCGAGGGTCAAGAGACTCGCTAGAAGCCCCACTCCCCAAAAGAAGAAGTCAACCTTCCACTCGCTCCAAGGATTTCCTTTACCAGACAATCCTCCAAGCTCAAAATGGTGATGTACAGGCGTCATACGGAAAATACGTTTGCCTCCTGTCAGTTTGAAATAACTGACTTGCATCATGACCGAAGTTGTTTCAAAGACATAAACAATTCCGATAATCAAGAGAGTCCATTCTTGGTGGAGAGCCATAGAGATAGCTGCCAACATTCCACCTAGGGCCAAACTTCCCACATCCCCCATAAAGACCTTGGCAGGTTTATGGTTAAAAACAAAGAACCCGAGCAAGCCACCAATCATGGCAAGAATCACTAGAAGAATATCCATCTGACCTTGCACATAGGCAATAACTCCATAAGCAGACAAGCTAATCACAACGGAAATACTAGCTAGACCGTCAATGCCGTCAGTCAAGTTGACTGCGTTTGAAAAACCAACTAGCCAGAAAAGGGCAAAGACAATATAGAAAATCCCTAGATGCACTTGGTAACCAAAGACTGAAAGCATATCGCCCCCACGCTCATAGAAAAGATAGAAGATAACTCCACCTAGAAGCTGAAGAGCCAATTTTTGCTTGGGATTGAGACCTTCATTGATTTTGCGGAAGACCTTGAGAAAGTCATCTAAAAATCCGACAAGTCCATAAAGGACTAAGATGAACAAAATCATTCCTACATTATTGCTGAATTGGTTACTAAATAGGGCAAAAAAGAAAGCAACCAAAACAGAAGCAATTAAGAAAACCAAACCTCCCATTGTAGGAGTCCCAGCTTTTGCCTGGTGCTGTTTGACATCCTCATGCATCTGCTGGCCTGTAATTTGCGCCTTTCTATAAAATTGGATAAAGGCCGGAATTCCTACTAAAGTTAGTAAAAATGTCACAATTCCAGCACTGATGGAAATAAACATATTAGTCTCCTAAAGTTAATGTAATTTTTTTAATATTTTTGATAGCTGTATTGGTCCGAACATCTTGCTTCTGAACAACGGAACCTGAGCCTTCAAATTCCAATTTAATATCTAACCATTTGGCAAAGGTCTCAGCAGTCTCTTTTTTCCAACCATACATGTCTGGAATTTCTTCTACCTTATCAGATAAAAGGAGAACTTGTTGGTTTGGTGCAAGATTGGTTCCTTCTTCTACAGATGATTCTTTAATCTTTGTTCCAGTACCTACAACGATTGGTTGCACAATATTTCGGCGTAAGGCTTCCGCCAAATCACCAGGTGAAATATCCTTGATGCTAGGCATTGCATAAGGAGACTCTGTCGTCACTTGATCTAAATTCTTAGCTGATGATTGAAGATTGAGAGAGTCTTTCATAGCTGACGCCCGCTCCAAGATAGGATTGGCAAATTCTCCCAACTGGATACCTGAATAATGTTCAGGCTGTTGAACCGTTACATACAAGATAAAATCAGGATTTTCAGCAGGGGTCATGGCTACAACTGAGAAAATATAATTAGTAGAGCCAACCAAGTAGCCTCCATTTTTTTCGTCAGCAATTTGAGCCGTACCAGACTTGAGGGCTACATTTTGACCTGGAACATTGACAGTTGCTTTGCCTGTACTGTGGTTATACATGGTTCCATATCTAGGATCTGTTCCTACTAAGACCATATGAGTCCGAGTTTGACTTGCCGCATCCTTAGAAACAGGATTCCCTACAATTTCTTTTTGAGATTTACGAACAGATTGGTTATTTGGATCATACAAGGCCGTAATAAATTTAGGCTCCAACATGACGCCATCATTGGCAATGGCTGTAAAGGCACGAATCATTTGTGTTTGAGTTACTGAAATCCCTTGTCCAAATGAACTCTGAGCGATATTGACAATATTGTCAGCTGGAAGTTGGCCAGCATATTCATCTGTCAAACCAAAGCGAGTTGGAACACCAAATTTAAAGCGGTTTAGATAGTCCAACCAAGTTGCATCTCCCATTTTCTGTTCAAGAAGTGTCATTCCAATATTACTTGAGTGAGCAAATCCTTGAGAAAATGTCATCATACCACCACCAGTTAAACCTTCATTAACGTCCCAATCTCGGATAGTCGCATCTGCTATTTTTAATTCACTGCTATTGAAGAATTCCCCGCCTGGGAAGGTATTGTTATCAATAGAAGCAGCTAGCGTCATGACCTTCATGGTTGACCCTGGTTCATAGTTACTTTGATAAAGAATATCACGCCAGACAAAGTCCTTAGTGATTCCTTCCTTAGTATCCGCATTAAAGGTAGGTCGTTGGGTGGTAGCGAGGATTTCACCGGTCTTTGCACTGACCAAGGTCGCGGTCATATACTTACCTTTTACTTTTTCTAGAAAGGCATCCATCTGAGTTTCCATGAAAGATTGGAGCGGACTAGACAATGTTGTATAGACATCCTTACCATTCACAGTCTGCTGCGATACCTGTTCCGTACCTGGGACGATATTTCCTAAACGGTCTTTTTCATAGGTAATAATCCCATCTGTCCCTGCAAGAATAGTATTCAAGGAACTCTCTAAACCAGAAGTTCCTAACAAACTCTTGCTACCATCCTCATTTTCATGAAGTTGGGCTAAACCAATAAAACTAGAAGCAAATTGCCCATTTGGATAGCTTCTGTTAGGACTAGTTGTAAAGTCAATCCCTTCAACACTAGCCTCTTTTAATTCTTTTTTAATCGCCATCATATTGGCATAAGTAATCCCATTTCCTTTTGTACCAAAGGAAACCTGAGTCAGATTTGGTTGAGCCAGTTGCTCTTTCACATAAGCTTCATCCATATCCAAATACTTATGGAAGACTTCAGCTACCTTATTAAACTGCGAATCCTCTACATAAAGAATTTTCCCCGTTGCCGACTTGTATTTTTTATTAATAACAGCATATACGTTATAGGAGGTCGCATCTTCAGCGATGGGTATACCATTACGGTCATAGATAGTCCCACGCTTAGCAGGGACTGTGCGAGTTGTTTGGTGAACCTTCTTAGCTTCTTTTACCAAGTCAGTACCAAATTTACTACCACTCCCGATAATAACAGCAAAATTGACCAAAAAGATAGCGAAAAGTACGACAGCTAACAAACTGATGTACTTGCCGACTATTCTACGGTTTTCTGCCGGAGATTTACGATTTTTTACCGCAAATCGGGTTATTTTTTCTGTCCATTTCATATCTTACTCCGCAGTTCGGATATTTTCATTATTCAATTTCAAATCTTTTTTATCTGCAATTTCTTTCAAGCGCTCGGAACGAATCAATTCATTCACTTCCTGCTTGGCATCGTCCAGTTCTGTCTTCTTCTCTTCTATCTGCGCATTGATTTTTGTCAGATCATTTTGTACTTGTAGGAGTCGAGTCTGCATAAAGATAATACTCAGCGCCAAAACGAGAGCTGTAAACGCAATGGAAAGATAAAAAGCCTTCTCCACACGTGAGAATTTTTTTATACGATTCTGCAAGAATTGACTGGTTGTTTCTTTCTTATCTACCATTTTTTCCTCTTACTTGTGAATTTTTCTGGCCACGCGCAACTTAGCTGAGTGCGAGCGGTTATTGGCTTCTAATTCTTCTGCACTTGGCAAGATTGGCTTACGGGACACCAATTCCATCTTTGGCTTGAGATCATCTGGGATGAAAGGCAAACCTTTGGGAACTTCCACTGTTGAAGCTTCCTTGAATAACTGCTTAGTCAAGCGGTCTTCCAAGGAATGAAAGGTAATCACTGAAATTCTACCATCTAGAGCCAACATATCCATAGCCTGCTGGATGGACTCATCTGCCGCTCCCAGTTCATCATTGACTTCAATTCGAATAGCTTGGAAAATCTGCTTGGCAGGATGCCCCTTTTTCTTGAGTTCCTTAGCAGGTTTAGCCGACTTGATAATTTCTGCCAATTCAGTCGTTGTCTCGATTGGCTTGACTTCACGTGCTTGTTCAATCTTACGTGCAATCTGTTTAGAGAATTTATCCTCGCCATACTTAAAGAAAATTCGGACCAAGTCATGATAGTCATAGTGGTTCACCACTTCATAGGCTGTCAGACTAGCATCCTGATTCATGCGCATGTCCAGTGGCGCATCCTTTTTATAAGAAAAACCACGCTCACGCTGGTCCAATTGAGGACTAGACACTCCCAAGTCATAACAAATTCCATCAATTTCCTGAACACCAGCTTCGCGCAAACGTGCCTGCAAATGACGGAAGTTATCCTTGATAAAGGTTACCATCCCCTTTTCAATGTAAGGTGCCAAGCGTTTTTGCGCATTATCAATGGCATTCTGATCCTGGTCAAAGGCATAGAGATGGCCTTTTTCACTTAACTTACTTAATAAATATTCGCTATGGCCTGCTCCACCCAAAGTCGCATCAACGTAGATACCGTCAGGCTTTACGTCAAGCATATCAATCGTTTCGTGGAGTAAGACCGTTACATGATGAAATTCTTTTGTCATATCCTATCTATTTTACCACAAATCCGACTAGCTTGCACTAGTCAGACAAATAGGTCAAAAAAAGTAAGATTTCTTTAAAAATATGTCAAATATGCTTGACATCTATTTCATAGAATAATATAATATAGTCAAATATATGCGACATAAATCAGAAAGGAGAACAGATGAATCGTGTGAAAGAATTTCGCAAGGAACTAGGCATTTCCCAGCTCGAACTCGCCAAGGATATCGGTGTCTCGAGACAAACCATCAATATGATTGAGAACGACAAGTACAATCCAACACTGGAACTCTGTCTCAATCTCGCCCGCAGCCTCCAAACTGACCTCAACAGTCTCTTTTGGGAGGATAATTTTTAAAAAAGGAGCCAACTCATGAAAAAAGAAACCTTCACTGAAAAACTGATCAAACGCACATACGGTATTTCTGGTCCCCTTGACGAATACAAACGGCGTGAGGCCGATCGTATTGGGAACCAAGTCTTTATCATCCTCTTTTATCTGATGATTTTCGGAAATCTTATTCCACTCCTTCTGGCCTATAAATACCCTCAAGAAGTGGCTCTAATCTATCCTCCTCTGATTTTAGTGATTGCCCTCATCGCTGCTGGCTATGTCACCTACCAAATGAAAAAAACAGGGATTACAGCTATTGATCCAGATATGCTGAGCGAGAAAGAAAGTAAGCAACTATACTACCCAGGTCTTAAAGCAGGTTTGTTCTTTGGTCTATGGATGTTTTTTATAACTCCTCTTCTCCATATACTCATAGGTGAAGGTCAGGACTATTTTCATTCTCTCCTCACTATAAGAAATGGTGTATCAAGCATTCTCGGTTCTATTTTCTTCGGAGCGAGCATACAGTTCCTCATCTCCCGTCGCATTGCAAAAGCTAAGAAGGATCAAGATGAGGATTAGGAGGTGCCTTATGAAATCACTAGTAACTTTACTAATCAGTCACATTTTTGTCAGTATCTTTATTACCTTTTTCCTAGTTTCTGGACAAATTACACGTCCTTCCTTGATTATCTTCCTTTTATTTCTTCCTTTGTTGAATAAGGGACAAAGACTTCAGAAAATCCAATCCCAAAAAATACGTCTTCTAAACGTATCTCTCTGTTTTATCCTCGTATCCTTCCCACAACTTTTAAGGAGTTCTGCAGATTGGAGATACCTAGTATTTCTAACAATTTGTAGCACTTTTAGCTTGATTTACTTCTATACTTTCTATCAACTCGTTAAAGAAGTCAATCAAAAACCGCTCATTTAGGAGGTTATCAGCATGAAAAAAGAAGACTTCACCACTCGCTTACTTCGAAATCTCTTTCATATCCAAGGCCCTTTTGATGAATGCCGACAAGAGATTATCTACAAGGCTTGTGCCCGTTCTATGGTTCAAATCGTTTATTCTTCCTTCTTTCTCTTCTTGTTTTATCTGTTATTTGGACGCTTCATAGAAGCCGTTCGCTATGCCATGCCCTACGTTTACTCTGGACTCATTTTTTTCATTACTTTAAAAACTCAAAGAGCCGTCAAAGAACTCCATCTGGAAAAAGATGACAAGTCAGAAATCATCCTCAAAACCTACAGCAAAGCCCAAATCAAATTTAGGAGTTGGATTGTGTTTATCGGTATTCAGATTGGTCTCTTTACCTTACTCATCTTTCATAAGGTCTTCGTTCAACAGATGTCCCTTCCAGATTTTGTGAAATTGCTCATGCAATTTGATAAAAGTGTTCCTTTGCTGATGTATGGCCTGATTATCGGTAGCATTTTTGGAACCCTGACCTACGGATTTCTATCACTACAGGAGGAGAAAACTCCTAAAAATACCAAACAGAAGGAGAAAAGCAAGCAATGACTTCACTATACAATTTTTCAGTCTTGAACCAAGACAAGCAAGAAACTCCACTAAATGCCTATCGTGGGAAAGTTCTCTTGGTTGTCAACACTGCTACTGGATGCGGTTTAACGCCCCAGTACCAAGGTCTCCAAGAACTCTATGATCGCTATCAAGAACAAGGTTTTGAGATTTTAGACTTCCCTTGCAATCAGTTTATGGGACAAGCACCAGGTAGCGCAGAGGAAATCAACGCCTTCTGTAGCCTACACTATCAAACCACCTTCCCACGTTTTGCCAAAATCAAGGTCAACGGTAAGGAGGCAGATTCCCTCTATGTTTGGTT
The DNA here is from genome assembly GCA_963518235.1 of uncultured Streptococcus sp. GTDB lineage: Bacteria > Bacillota > Bacilli > Lactobacillales > Streptococcaceae > Streptococcus. The sequence goes on from CAUQIP010000008.1 coordinate 33,133, forward strand.
GAAAGACCAGAAATCTGGTCCACTAGGAAAACGAATCGAATGGAATTTCGCTAAATTTCTCATCGGTCGAGATGGGCAAGTCTTTGAACGCTTCTCTTCAAAAACAGACCCAAAACAAATTGAAGAGGCGATACAAAAATTACTCTGATTTTTTGAATCCATCCTTTCGTTTAGTTTAATTTTTGAAAGGATGAATTTTTTCTTTAAAAAGTAAATGAATTTCTTTAAGTTAGATGGATTTTCTTACATTTCTCTATTGCATTTCTTGGAATAATTTAGTATATTTGTTATGTTAAGGTTTTTAGGTCATTTTAAAGATTAAGATGGCAATTTAAATTTTTTTATCTTAAGATGAAAGCGCTTAAACGGAGGAAGGTTATACTCAAACTATTGCACAAATTAACTATCATTAAAGAAAATCGTTTCCAAGTCATACTTGGGCTCAGACAGTAGCTGACTGTCTTTAGTCAAACTAGGAGTACATTATGAATCGATACCTTTTTGAAAAAGGGCAAACTTTTAGCATCAGAAAATTAACCGTTGGAGTTGCTTCGGTTATGGTTGGACTCGCTTTTTTTGCATCTGGAACAGCACTAGCTGACGAAGCAAAAATTGAAGCTACAAGTTCTCAACCAAACGTAGAAAAATTGACCGAGGCTGAAAAAGCCCAACCAGAAGTCAAAAATGAAAGTCCTGTAATTTCTACACCTCAAGAGTCAGAGAAAGCAGAAAAATCTGTTAAACTAGTAGAAGAAAAATCTGTAGCAGATACTAAGACTACTGACTTACTTCCTGAAGAAATCCACGATCAAGCTTATCCTGATACGCCCGTGAAAAACATAGATACTTCAGCAATCGTAGACAAGAAGGATAGCCCTAAAGTTGAGACAGAAAGCATTCTAAAAAACAAGGAAGAACTTCCAAAAGAAGCTGAAAATGGTAATCGTGCGATTATCAACGGTGGTCTAGATTTGAAGCACGTCCCTTATGAAGGACAACCTGCTACTGCTGCTAGTATGATTTACACTATTTACAATGGTGGTTCCCAACGCTATATCGTGTCTGGTTCTGGTATTTTTGTGGCACCAAATGTCATCTTGACTGTCGCTCACAACTTTTTAGAATCAAACCGTGATACAAAAGAAGGACATATTAGAGGTGGAGATTCTGCTAAGTTTTACTATAACCTCGGTTCCAATTCTGCTGTTCGCAATTCTCAACCTGTAACGGGTAATACTACTCTTTTCAAAGAAGAAGATATTCATTTTTGGAACAAGAAAGAATTTGGAAAAGGATATCAAAATGACTTGGCTGCTGTTGTAGCACCTGTTCCTCTTCAAATCGCTAGTCCAAATAAAGCTGCTACCTTTGTTCCCTTGGCAGAAAACAAAACCTATCAACCAGGAGATCCTGTCAGCACGATTGGGTATCCAACTGATTCAAGCTCACCTGAGCTCAAACAACCAATTGTAGCTGGTCAACTTTACAAGGCTGATGGTGTCGTGAAATCTGTTGATAATTATGATGATAAAGGCTCAAAAGGCATCACCTATCATATGACTTCTGTTTCAGGCCTTTCAGGTGCTGGTATTATCAACGGTGATGGTAAAGTAGTCGGTGTTCACCAACACGGCACAATTGAAAACGGCATCCCTGACAAAGACCGCTTCGGTGGCGGAATCGTCCTCTCACCCGAGCAAGTCAAATGGGTAAAAGATATTATCGCTAAATATGGTGTCAAAGGTTGGTACCAAGGTGATAACGGGAAACGATATTACTTTACTCCTGAAGGAGAAATGTTCAGAAATAAAACTGCTGTTATTGGTGAAAATCAATATTCTTTCGATGAAAATGGTGTTGCGGCACTCATTAAAGGAATCGATTACGGACGTGTAGTGGTTCAACACGTAGATGAAACTGGTAATCCAATCAAAACTGATGATACTTTTGTTGAAAAAACTGAAGTTGGAACAGCTTTTGATTATGACTTCAAAAAAGAAATCGCTAAGACCGACTTCTATACAAAAAATCAAGAGAAATACCAGATTGTCTCTATTGATGGCGTCGAAATCAACAAACAACTCAAAGATGAGTGGACCTACAAGGTCGTCAGCAAAACAGCTCCAGGAACACGGGTCATCAAGGTGATTTATAAAGTGAATAAAGGTTCATTTGCCATTCATTATCGTTTGAAAGACTCAGAGCAAGAATTAGCAGATGTTGTTACTGATAATAACGATGGAAAAGAATACGAGGTTTCTTTTGTAAACACTTTTGAAGCAAAAGAAATCGCAGGCTACCGCGCAATCACTCCACACTTAGAAGCCAGCATCCAGCACAAGGGTGTGAATGATGTTGTCTTTGAATACGAAAAAATCTCTGATAGCTCTAATCCGACTTCAAATGTTTTACCTGCTGCTCATCCAGAAGATAAAGAAACAGAAATCGGAAATCACGGTCCGCTTCCAAGCAAGGCTCAACTTGATTATCACAAGGAAGAATTAGCTGCCTTCATCCACTATGGTATGAATACTTATACTAATTCTGAATGGGGACATGGAAATGAGGATCCTAAAAACTTCAATCCAACTAACTTAGATACAGACCAATGGATCCGTACTCTAAAGGAAACTGGCTTTAAACGCACTATTATGGTTGTCAAACACCACGACGGTTTCGTTATTTACCCATCTAAATATACAAATCATACCGTAGCTGCAAGTCCATGGAAAGATGGAAAGGGTGACCTTTTAGAAGAAATCTCTAAATCGGCTACTAAATACGATATGAACATGGGTGTTTACCTATCACCATGGGATGTTAATAGCCCTAAATATAAGGTAGCTACTCAAAAAGAATACAACGAATACTACCTCAATCAACTAAAAGAAATCCTTGGTAATCCAAAATACGGTAATAAGGGTAAATTTATCGAAGTCTGGATGGATGGAGCACGCGGTAGCGGTGCCCAAAAAGTAACCTACACTTTTGATGAATGGTTCAAATACATCAAGGAAGCTGAAGGAGATATCGCTATCTTCTCTGCCGAACCAACAAGTATCCGTTGGATTGGAAATGAGCGTGGTATCGCTGGTGACCCTGTATGGCATAAGGTCAAGAAAGCAAACATCACCGAAAATGTTAAGAACGAATACCTTAACCACGGTGACCCTGACGGAGATATGTACTCTGTAGGAGAAGCAGATGTTTCCATCCGCTCTGGCTGGTTCTACCACGATAACCAGCAGCCAAAATCCCTCAAAGAATTGATGGATATCTACTTCAAGTCTGTTGGTCGTGGAACGCCACTTCTTCTCAACATTCCACCAAACAAAGAAGGTAAATTCGCAGATTCTGACGTGGCTCGCTTGAAAGAATTCAAAGCGACTCTAGATCAAATGTATGCGACTGACTTTGCCAAAGGAGCAACTGTAACAGCAAGCTCGACTCGTCAGAACCATCTCTACAAAGAAAGCCACCTTACAGACGGTAAAGATGATACTAGCTGGGCACTTTCAAATGATGCTACAACTGGTAGTTTCACAGTTGATTTAGGACAAAAGAGACGCTTTGACGTTGTCGAACTCAAGGAAGACATCGCCAAAGGTCAACGTATTTCTGGATTCAAGATTGAAGTCGAAATCAACGGACGTTGGGTTCCATATGGTGAAGGTTCAACCGTAGGCTATCGTCGTTTAATCCAGGGTCAACCTGTAGAAGCACAAAAAATCCGAGTTACGATTACTGGCTCACAAGCCACACCAATCCTAACCAACTTCTCAGTCTATAAAACTCCAAGCACTATCGAAAAGAATGATGGATATCCTCTTGGACTAGAATACCACTCAAATACAACGGCTGACAAGGAAGGTACAACTTGGTACAATGAATCGGAAGGTATCCGCGGTACTTCTATGTGGACCAACAAGAAAGACGCCAAAGTCACCTATCGTTTCACAGGAACCAAGGCTTATGTTGTATCAACAGTAGATCCAAACCATGGTGAAATGTCTGTATACGTGGATGGTCAAAAAGTCGCAGATGTACAAACCAAGAACAGTAGCCGTAAACGTAGCCAAAAAGTATACGAAACTGGTGATTTAGCGCCTGGAGAACACACTATTACTCTCGTTAACAAAACAGGTGAACCAATTGCTACAGAAGGAATCTACACTCTAAACAATAACAGCAAGGGTATGTTTGAGCTTGAAGCAACTTCTTACGATGTAGAAAAAGGAAAACCTGTGACTGTTACAATTAAGCGTGTTGGTGGAAGCAAGGGAGCTGCTACCGTTCGCTTCATTACGGAACCTGGAACAGGTGTTCACGGTAAGGTTTACCAAGATACAACTCAAGATGTGACTTTTGCAGATGGTGAAACAGAAAAAACTGTTACCATTCCAACTATCTACTTCACCGAACAAGCTGACTCAATCTTTGACTTCAAAGCAAAACTCACTTCTGCGTCTGATGGTGCCCTACTCGGTTTTGCTACCGACTCAACTATTCGAGTAATGAAAGCTGATTTATTGAAGACGAATCAGACAAATTACGACGACCAAGCTAGTCAATTAGATTATAGTCTTGGATGGAGACACGAAACCAATTCTTCTGGCAAATACCAAAACACTGAATCATGGGTATCATTTGGACATCTGACAGAGGAACAGAAGAAAAAGACAACTGTGACTGCTTATTTCTATGGTACAGGCTTAGAAATCAAAGGATTTGTTGACCCAGGTCATGGTGTCTATAAAGTATTCCTTGACGGTAAGGAAGTCACCTATCAAGATGGAATGGGAAATGCATCCACTATTAATGGTAAGAAATACTTTAGCGGTCATGCCGCTAAACGTCAAGGTGACCAGACTCTAGTCAATCTAAAAGGACTTGATGAAAACTTGCACACAGTAACACTCCAACTAGACCCTGAAAAGAATGATTTGACCAAAAAAATCGGCATGCAAGTGGATCAATTCATTACACAAGGCGAAGGAAGCGAGCTATACAGCAAAGCAGAAATCCTTCAATCTATCTCTAAATGGAAAGAAGACTTGTCTAATTTTGATCCTGCTGGATTGAAAGATATTGCAACTGTACGCCAAGCATTCAATTCTAATCTTGATAAACTCACTGCCCAATTAAGTTCTGATACTGTAAATGTACAAGATGTGATGGCAACAGTCACTGCTTTGCAAGATATTCTTAGCAAAGATGAAAATTACCAAAAAACTGGAGACGAAACAGACCCAGAACAACCAGTTGAACCGAAACAGCCTGAAATCAATTACGATAAAGCTATGGCTAGCTTGACCGAAGTTATTGAGAAAAAAGTGGCGGAACTCGGTACTAACAAGGATGCTAAGAAGAAATTAGTTGAAATTACTGATAAAGCAATCGCAGCTATCCAAGAAGCTAAGACTCAAGAAGACGTCAATAAAGCCCTCAACAAGGCTCTTGAACAAATCAAGCAATTGCAACCTAGCCAGCCAGAAAAACCAGTTGAACCAAAACAACCTGAAATCAATTATGATAAGGCCATGGCTAGCCTGACTGAAGCTATCGAGAAAAAAGTGGCTGAACTTGGTACTAACAAGGAGGCTAAGAAGAAATTAGTTGAAATTACTGATAAAGCAATCGCAGCTATCCAAGAAGCTAAGACTCAAGAAGACGTCAATAAAGCCCTCAACAAGGCTCTTGAACAAATCAAGCAATTGCAACCTAGCCAGCCAGAAAAACCAGTTGAACCGAAACAACCTGAAAAACCAATTACTTCTTCAAGTCCTGAAGAAGGGGTTAAAGAGCTTGTCTTCCAACTTCCAAGTTTAGATATTGTCAAGAAGGCAGTGCCATTCAAGACTATCCGTCGCGAAAATCCAAACTTAGATAAAGGAAAAGAAAAAGTTCTAGCAGAAGGTAAAGACGGCCTGCTAGTTGAGTACGTAGAAGTAGACGGTAGCAATCGTAAGGTGGTCCAAACTGAATCAACTCCAGCAAAAGACAGAGTGATTGAAGTTGGAACTAAACAAAGTTCTGTAGGAACAGAGACACCACCGGTTGTGACTCTCCCTGAGTATGTTCTACCTAGAAACACTGAAAAACCAGCTCCTGCAGTTGTAACAGAAGATTCACCAAGAAAAGATGAAAAAGCACCTGTTGTAACCACAGTTAAACAAGATAAGGAAAAACAACTCCCAGAAACTGGAGAGCAAGAAGCAAATGCCTTCTTATTCTTGGCTGCTATTACTTCAGTATTGTCTCTACTCATCTTCCAAAAGAATTTCAAAGACTAATTAAAATCTTTATTTAATTCTTTTAAATGACTCTAGTTCCCCCCAAGAGGCTGGGACAAAAAGATTTTGATTTTAGGAATTATTTATTATAAAATTTTAAAATCGATAGATTAGACAAAAAAGCGAACAAGACAGAATTCTGTGTGTCAGATAACTCGTTTTGTTCGCTTTTTATATTTAAGATTAGACTTTTGTCCCAGTCTCTTTTTCGGCTACAAATAAAAAAACATCCACAAATTTCTATGGATGTCTTAGTATATATAAAACAGAATGATTATTGAACTGCATCCTAAAAGTTAGACAGAAAAATCTAGCTTTTGAGGTGCAGTTCATTCTATCTTTGATTGGGCAGAAGAACTTGAATATATAGAAGCTAATAAAGTTGCAAAAATATTAAGAAGAATAAAAGCCACTAAAAAGATTCAACTTGCAGAGTCAAAGAGAGAGGAAGATTTATATCTAACTCATGAACAACTCCAAGAATGGTTCTCAGCATTTCAAGAAGATTTAGACAATGATAAAATAACCCTTAAAGATTATGTCCTATTTTATCTTACTTTTTTCTTAGGTGATAGAAAATCTGAAATCTATGCTCTTCAATGGAAACATATCGATTTTTCAAAATCACAGATTCAGCTAATTCAAGCTTTAGATAGATATGGACAAGTAAAATCTACTAAGGGAAATAAGAAAACTATTTTCTCTATTTCTAATGACTTACTTCAGCTTCTTACATCTTGGAAAGAACAACAAAGATATGAACTAGCAAAGTTTGGTATCATCAGTAATCCAGAACAATTTGTTTTTACATATATCGACACAAAAGGAAACATCAATAAGCCTTTACATGCTGACTATCTAAACAACAAAATGAAAAGTATTAGAAAGCGACTGCCATTGCTTTTTTTGAGTCAGGGGACTATTATCCCAGACTCTTAGCTGTTTCGAGAAAGTAACAATACATAAACCTAAATTTTTCTATATCACTTTTAGGAGCAATATATTTTATAAAGAATCCATCAAAACTATCAGATTTACTAATAAATAAAAACAAGTGTTGCAATACCTTATAAGAATTGCTATTGTCTGGTATCTCTCGGAGGAGGCGTTCCAATTCAGCTATATCTGAGATTTGAGATAAGAAGTCAAATAATTTGGCAATAATTCCTGCTAACACATCACTAATCTGAATTCTAACATCAGTCTCAGATTTCCGAAATTCAAATTTTTTATTGATACCCCATTCATAGAAGCCTATTTCCTTCCATCTCTCGCTTATAGAATCTTCTTCGTCAAAAATATGGTATGAACGATTATAAACAAAAATTTTCTCTTGATACACTTCAGAAAGTGAATTCACTAAACTATTCGGATTATTTCCACTTAACAAAATATGCTTGCTATCTCTTAACATTCTTTTTCTCTGACTACATAAACTAATAAATCTATCTTTTAACCTACGTTCTCTAGTCGTAGAAGTTCGAGTCTTTACAAAATAACTTATTAGATCATCTAAAAATTTTGGCATCTGTTCATTTGAAATATTTGGGTAATCATATTCCCAAAATTTTTGAGACCAATAATTATAATCAACAATCATTTTTGTATAGATATAAGTTTTTAGGCTATCCAAGTCATCTTTAGTAAAACCTAGCTCTCTTTCAAAAAGTGTATCTACAATATCAACTATCCCATAATAGAAAAAATTTAGTATTTGAAAATGAATAAACACACCTTGCTTAAGGTAAAGATATTCAAGTAAGGTATTCAGTTTTTGAGAATTGATTTTTTCAATGAAGTTCTTACCCTTTTTTACTAGAAAATGTTTCAATTTAAACTCAGAAAAATTGTCATTTCCCCCAAATTTTAGCATCTCAATTAAATCATCAAATTCTGTATTTTCAAATGAATCTATTAAAACTATCCCTCCCAACGAAAAATTTTGATACTCACTAGCATTAAATCTCCCGTCCTTGTTGTGATATTTTCGAATATTATTTGACTCATCATAAAAGAATAATAATGATTCATTAGCTGATTTTATATGATTTAACTGAGAACTCACTGTTTTTATAAAATCCGAATAATCATCCCAGTCCATCATTTTTATCCTCTTCAAAAGCTTTCTTTCGTTCTTCCATAAACTCAATCAATTCCTTCTTGAAAATCTCTTTTTCTTCTTCGGTCAATCCTTTTGAGTTCATACGGAAAAGCAATTCAATATTATCTAGTTCATCTGATTTTTCTTCTGAGTTTCCAACTAGATAATCAACGGACACATTTAAAACTTGTGCAATCTTAACAAGATTTTCTTGTGTTGGTCTTTTTGCTCCACGTTCCCATGAAGCATATGCTTGTTGGGAAATGTCTAGTTTTTCAGCTATTTGAGCCTGTGTTAGTTGTACTTGTTTCCTTAGTGTTTTCAAGCGTTCTGCGAATTTCATATGTGACCTCAAAAAAAATATTTTAAATTTTTGCAGAAAATCGTTGACATTAACAACTAATGGTTGTATAGCAATTGAAAATAATAACCTTATCTTCAAGGCTAACTCACGATCATTGAAAATTAAATAAAAAGTGCGTCTGACAACCAGAGGACTGATTGCCAAAACTACACTAAACTTCGTACCTTTATTGTAAACGTTTTGGAAAGAAAAGTCAAGTCTATTTGATGGTTGAAGTGAAGATTAAAAACATTTTTTGTGGGCTTCCACGCATTTCGGACTTTCGCACTTTTCCGAATAGTAAAGTGAACTGGCTTCGCCAAAGGGCGTAAGAGAATCTTAAGGGTATGACAATGACTACCTGATGAGATTGGCTGGGGAAGCGATGGTAATTTATGCAATGCACCTTGCTAAACGTTGCCACCGTGAAGGAGGAATCCTTCAACCAAATAACTTTTCTCTACTGCTGTCTATCTAATTTACTAGATAGATCTACTCTAGCTACTAAGTTTATTTTCTTAGTAGCTTTTTACTTTTACAATAAAGGAGAACACTATGACTAACTTTTTTCGCACAACAATGTGAACGACTCTATAAAAACTATATCTTCACCTATGATATCTTTTCCTCATCAGCACAACTCCAAGGGCAACTCTATCATCAAGCCCAAAAGGATTTGGATAAACTTGCTAACCAATCACTTCTTACTGGCTTTACTCAAGGTGAAGTACAATTTTACACAAGAATGTTTAAACGAAAACTTTTTACTCATTACTACTCCAGAGTGAAGCAACTAGCTTAACTCTTTTTATTTTACACTCAGAAAGGAAACACTTGTTATGCTACCAAAATTTATCGGCACTGCTTACTACGAAAAATTGGGCAATGCGCCACGTTATGTCTTCGGAAAAGAAGGCAAATATCAACGCCATGTGCTAAACAATGAACAACACGGAGCCTTCCACGTAATCACACCTGCTTCAGCTACCGTCTTTCCAGAAGATGCTTTTGTTGAAGCAGTTAACCCTATTTTCCTATCGGATACTTCGCTGAATGGAAATTCTGTCGCACCTGCTCTCAATGTTTTTGCTGAAAAGTTAGTACTCAAGAAATAACAAAATAAAGGAGAAAATCAAATGGCTAAAACTGGATTAAAGTATGGAATCTATGAAGCTCTAACCCATAGTGACACGATTACAACAAAGACTTATGTCAATACTTCGAATGTTATTCCAATGACTGTTGGAGAGATTGCCTATCGTAATCTTAAAAAGTAATGGTGTGAAAAATGGTATGAATTTTGCTAAAAATGATCAAAAAAACACCCCATGGTGTGAATCATGAAGTGTTGTAAATGCTGTATTGTATCTGGTTCTTAACGTTTTGAGAACTGGCTAGCTTTACGAGCTTTCTTAAGACCTGGTTTTTTCTACATCATGATATTTATGGTAAATTATCACTAAAATCAAGTGCTTTCGAGAGATAAATCCTCAATTTTTACATATATAATCCTTTTAAAAATCGAGAGGTTATCAAAGGGTTATCACTTTTTTAGTTTTCGGAGCTCATGTAGTTGAGAAATAACGATTTATTTTTCTTCGTTTTTCTTCGTTTTTCTTCGTTTCATTAATTAAAGGTGAAATGATGTATAATACAAATCACATTCCCATACAAACAAATAAATTGCAAAACTATAAAGCGAATGAATTTCATGAATTTAAAAGTAAGATTACTTTATAAATTCATTAATTAGTAACTATGTTTTCTTCGTTTTTCTTCGTTTTTCTTCGTTTTTATTTCATTTCTAATTTATAGTATTGACTGCGATCTTTCGTACTTGTCCCATACCATGTTAAAATGCCTTTTGCTCTCAACGTTTTCAATAATTTCGACGAGTAAGAAACACTCCTACCTAAGAACTCTGCTACTTTTTTAGTTGTCATAGGTTCTGCTGTATTGTACATATACTGTATCAATAGTTTTTCATCAACACTTAAATCACTATAATCTCTAAGTTTACTTTCCAAAGAATCACGTGTTCTCAATGTTCTACTTGTAATACTGTTTTCTAAAGTTAAAACTACCTTGTTTCCTGGTTCAGAGTAACACGGTTCATGGAGAAAAGCAGATTCCATTTCAGAATAGATTCGTTTTACTCCCTCATTCATTTCTCGGACCCATCCAAATTCAGTTAAGGTACGAGCTATACGCGGATTTCTAGAAAAACGTTCATGTCTTATATTCTCAACAGTTACAATATTCGGTAGTTTTCCTGGGCTATGAATCTCTAGACGATTATCAAACATCAATACCCTGATATGATCTCCGTATACTGAATAATTCCTGTGGGTTACTGCATTTACAATTCCTTCAAACCAAGCAAATTCAGGATATTCTGGAAGTATCTGAAATCTACCATCACTATCTAGATACTGAAACTCTCGTAGCTGGGTTCGAATAAAATCTCTAACTTTAACAATTAATTTAGGCAATGCATCATCAAATGTTACTTCCTTAATAACATTAAATTCACTTCCTGTACCTACATCTATCCCATCAAATCGTTGAAAACGAACACGTGCTTGAGGGAAAAATGCTGAAGGATACTTACCAAAGATGAGAATAGCCGCCTTTGTCAATTTACCATTGATAAGAAACCGTCTTGCCTTTAATATCTCCTCAGTTGAACGTTCTGAAATATCAAAATGGTCCTTAAAATCCTGAACCAATAGTTCATCAATATCATCTAATGTAGCATCTTCAATGATCTCATCTTCAAAGAAACGCTGTCCCTTATCGTAACTAAGTTGTATACGTTGCTCATAACTCAACTTGACTGATTCGTCTCCCTGTCGTAGATAAACTTCATCATTTGGAGCGGCAATCACTCGATTCGATGATAATTCAACTGAGATAACTAGAATCAGGTCGTCTTCTCCCTTATGATTAACCACAGGTATTTCCTCAAAAGATAAGTCCAACGGTGTATCCCGCATCTCTCGGTCTATCTTTTTGAAATCATCAATCGGATAGGCTTTCCCATCCTTAAAACCAGTGATAATATTATGCTGCTTTTCATCTTCAATCCCGATAATCAACTGACCGCCATCAGCATTAGCAAAGGCAATCAAATGCTTAAGTAGTTCTTGTGGCTTCTTACGCGCTGATTTCCTATCCAAATATTGACTTTCGGGAGAAAATTGGTAATGCGATAGATTTTGATTCATATTTTCCATATTTTCCTAGCTTATAAATTCTACCTTACTTTATTTTTTTACTATATATTCTATATCCATTTCCTTCTTTACGATATGATGCAATTTTACGTTTTCCTTTGAGATAGTCAAGAATTAATTTATTATAGTCTGTGAAATCAACTTTAGGATTTTTTATATCAGTTACCGCCAAAATCATTTCAGTCATTTTTACACTTCTAAATAAATCCATAATTTCTTCATCTGCAAAGACATCAATATAGTTTGCTAATATTAAACGACGTTTATCGATAGTTATAGTAGAGTTATTAATGGTAGCCTGCAATAGCTCCTTCTTAATAGAATAGCCTTCTTCTAAAATTTCATCCAAATAATCTACAAATATCTGTTCTACTATCTTTCTGGTACTTACCTCTAAACAGTCATAATTAGACAAAATATATTCTAAATCGGATTCATCAAATTTATTTTGTAAAATATAATCTACTAAAATTGTAGAATATTCTTTATCGACGATAGATACGTTAGTAGGAAATTTATCAACAATTTTAAATTTCCATTCATGAGATAATGATGCTTGTAAAAGATTTAACATTTCAGTTTCTTGATAAATATCATTATCTTCATCTTCTAAAAGGTACTCTTCAATATACTCTTTCAAATATTCAATAGTATGATTTTGATAATTATCTCTGATAAAATTCAATGTGTTTATTGAAAATTTGGCTGAAATACATCTTGTTCCAATCAAAATAGACATTTTTTCATCTGAAATATTTTCAAATTCAAATTCTGAACAATGCAATTCAACTTTAGAAAGAATTTCTTTGTATATATCATTATTTAACTTATTACATTTGACAGTTTCTTCCAGAAACTCTTCTTGAAGTTTATCTGAAAATTCCCTTAACTCTGATTGCAAAAAATCTAAACAATCTCCATTATTTACAAATTCAATCAATCGTTCATTCCAACTATCATAGTTATAAAAGTAATTGAGAATATTTTTTGTGCTATATGTTGCCTTATTAAATTCAATAGCAGCATCTAAAATAGACATCGATGATAAGTTTGATATTTCTAAAAAATAATTTTTAGTTTTCTTTAAATATTCAACTCTATAATTTTCAGCTACTTTCGTATCATTTACGACATCGTAAACAATTTGTAAGTCATCATGAATACACTTATTCATTAATGGTAGTATTTGCGACATATACAACTCTCTGTTTTTGCCAATATATTGTTTAAGATTATCAAATTGCTCAAGTATAGAAAATGGTTTGTCTTTAAGCATCTGGACTGATAAACTATTATCAAGATAGGAAAGTAGACTAGATAAATTATCAGTATTTATTTCATAAAGATTATGTTCATAAACAAAATCACTCATTACTTTTTTGTTCTCTTCAAAACTAAAATCTTTTATTTTAACATCCATAAACTTCAAATTATCTTGAATCCTAGTATTATTGAGAGATTCAATAAAATTATCACTTGTTTCTTTAATAGCCAGCCAGTTAGAACTCACAAAATAGGAAATAGTCTCTTGTAGTTCTTCTTGCCAACTAATATTAGAAAAATCGAAGAATGATAGTAATAAAATAATGTTCTGTACCCTTTCCTTTTTGAGGATATCATCAGAAGTTAAAAGTAATTTCAATGTTCTTTGGTTTCGTTCGATTAAATATTCCAATACAGTAATTTTTGCGGCAAGATGTCGTGTACTTTGTTGCAAAAACTTATTGATAAATTTGACATTTACATCCGATAAGTAACCACCCAATCTCTTTTCATTTGTTCCATGTAAAATATATTCAAATAAATCAAAATTTAGGACGTAAATTCTTGTAAAGTCAGAGTCATTAAGCCTATCATTAACTTCAGCCACCTCCACTAACTGATAATCCCAAGAGAGTTCAAGTTCTCCTTGTACTGCATTTAAAAATTCTTTATCTTGTTTCTTCAAGCTATTAGGATAAAAATAAGTAATGTAGTCTGGATAAGACTCATCTATATAGCCGTTTCTCAATAAATACATGATTAAAGAATTTTTCTCTTTCTTTAAATAAGTATATTCCTCCATTATAGCATCGAAAAAATTACGGTTGATGAGCGCAGATAACTTTTTGGATTTAATACTTTCATACTCCTCACGTAATTTTTCTAAATTAAAGTTTAGCTCCTTAAGATGGCTTCTATTTTCTAAAGCATTCATCCTTTCCTGAAAATTAGTATCAGCCATGGCAATAACACTATCAATAGTTTCATTTCTACTATCCTCTCGATTATAATAATAATCTGTCACTATAGAAGTAATCTTCGCATCCTCTGTCAAAATTTCACGAATAAACTCCACCCTACTTGGGAACTCGCTTTCTAATTTGCCATTTACGCGAATAGCTACTCTGCCATCAGGAACCTTCATAAAAGTTGAATAGAGTTCTAGTTTATTCTTAGAAATTTCTTGTTCGGAAGATATTATTAGTCGCTCTATTTCTTTAATTTCTTTTGATTTTTTAGCTAGGCTATCCTGTTTTAAATCATCTACTCTAATATATAGTTGATGTAAAAAGCCTAAATCTTTTTGGAGTAATGAAAAATCTTTAGGAAAGATATTTTTATATACAATAATAGCAAAAATCTTATCTACAGATAGATTTAACTTATTGTTATCATTTTCCTCCTGACTAAATAAATTATTCTTGTATAAAACAAATTCATTACAAATATTATACGCCAATCTCATATCATCAATGTAAATCGCGACTTGTTTTAATAATCCCTTACTAACACTATTTGATTCTCCTAAATTGGTTAATATTTCACCTATCTTTTCACCTGAGTTTGATGAGGTAACTACTGGGATAATCGGAATTATAAAATCAAAAAATTTAGTTCTATCTTGTGAAATAAACATATCATCTTTAACTAGATAAATAAATAAAAGTTTTTGCTCCTTTTTCTTCTTATTGTTGACAAGCGTATTTATTTCCCTTAACTTCTCAAAAATAAGATTTATTTGAAATCTATCAATATCTTCAAAAATAATAATATTACTTTGACAATTATCAAAAAGATATAAAACATCATCTAAGTACTTATCAAAATATGAAGTCTCTTCATTTTGAAACACTTCAATCTCACCAGATATATTTGTTCCACGAAAAGAAAGTATTTTTATTAACCGTCTATTTAACTGTAATTTAGATAGTCTGTATACTGTAGAAATAAGATTACCGGTCAAAATTAAATAAGCTAAAATACGAATAATATTCCCAATGTGAGGAAAAGTTGGTAATAGTTCCCTGCTTAAAATTGCTAATTGACTATAATTCAACAAAAGTAAGGTAGGCAACACAAATAGGAGTAATGTTGCGGACAAGAAAACAATTTCAGATAATCTTGGATTTTTCTTGGACTTGAAAATAGTCATTGGGATATATTTTGAATCAATCTGATGTAATAATTGATTAATTATTTTTCCTTCAATGATCTTAGTTTGGTCCCTTAGATTACTGTTTTCAGCATTATTTTTAACTAAATTAATCTGACTATTATCCCCATTTTCAATATTATTAACTGAAGAAAAGTGTGCTAACGAAATATGTAATGGTTTAAAGTCCTTATTTATACTCTTATAAGTTTCTATAAAACTACTTTTACCCGAACCATAATTTCCTGATATAGCTATATTTTTGATATCTTCGTCTTCTAGCGCATATTTCATTGCTTCTATATACGACGAATCAATATCAATATCATTTAATGGCGTTAATTTATTGAATTTAAATTCTGTCATCTACTCCTCCACATTCATATGTCCTACCTAATCTCCTTCACTTTATTTTCAATAAAAGCAATTTCTTCCTGACTGAGGCCATATTTTCGATAGAGTTGTACGTCTAACTCAGACATTTATTGCAAGCAATTAGTGTCTGAGTTAGACGTGTCTTCTATTCTAGTCCATCCTTCTAACATTAGCTTTCAACTCAGCAATAATATAGTCTGGTACATTAAAGTAATCATAAAGCTCTTCTTCAATTTCTTTAACAGATTTTGACCAATCGATAATAGAATAATCATTAAAATCAAACCAAGGAACATTGATCCAAACCTCTTTTGATTGATTATGTTGTGTTACTTTGAGTGTCCCTAGCATTGCACGAGCTAGATCTGTCTTTATAAACTTCAAGCAATTCTCAGCTTCCTTTTTAGTCTCAAATGCACCAAAAGAAATAAAGGTTTGTGTGTGACCCACGAGTGGGGTACCCACGAGTGGGGTCGATAGAACTTCGCCTATCGCCCCGCTTCCATTAGAAGCAGGTAAAAATACTTTGTATTTATTCAAATTGGAATGAGGTTCAATTAAGTCAGCATCAATCCATTTTATCACACGCTCATTATTCAAGCGTCCATAAATTCCAACTTGACTATCCGATTGCTTTTCGTCCGAAAATATCTCTGGTAATCTTTCAAAAATATTAGAACCAATCGATTTTTCTTCTGCAACTGAAACTCTGCCTCTCAATTCTGGATAGCGATTATATAAATTAGCGCTAAATTTGTAACTACTCTTTCCAAATAGGTATTCATTAAATGATCTCTTTACTTTATGATGTACCAAATGGAACAATTCGTTTAGCCATTCGACTGGTGTGAAGGTCTCAATGGCTCCAAAATTTTTCTTGGCATCTCGGTAAGTAACGGCTACTCCACCCTTAATATCTGTATTTGGAAATACTTCTTCAGATTTTTGAGCGAAATAAATGACTTGAAGATGCTTATCTTCTAACATTTTCTTATTCCACATTTTTGGAGTTTGTCCTGCATTAAAAAGAAATCGAGCTGGTGTAATCAAAACTGCTTTATCTGCAACTTCATAAGCCAAATCCATAAACTTATGATAAATTGGCTCATCACGAGCAACATCTCCTATTCCTTCATTTTGATAAGGAGGATTACCAATCACTACATCAAATTTCACGTTTTCAAACGCCTCCTCAACTAATTTTTTACCTTCTTCAACACTTGATTTCAACGTATCTGGAAAATTTTCAATATAGGCTACATTAGTTTTATAGTTCTTGTAGCCTATCAAAGTTCGTTCAGTGATAGTCTTAGCCATCGGAGTTTTAGCAATGGCGTAGATATTATTTTTCAAAATATCTTGATAAACTTGATTAGCCTCAAAATGACTATCATCATTCTGGGAAATCCTATGATAATAGAGGCTGATAGCACTATGAAGAGGATAAAGACCTGTTTTAGAGTTGATATCTAAAATTTTCGTATCTGTTTTATAAACTGATGAGGTTACCTCTTTGTCCACCCAATGAAGATTAGACGTTGCTCCATCTGTAACCGATTCAAAATTATCATCATAGAAGTTCAGACCTCCAACTGATTTTGCAACTTGGAGATTGACAACACGCCATGGAGTCAATACCGTCTCTTTATCCGGATTCTTAAAGGTACTAAACAGGTCAGCGATATGTTCTGCCCTCTCTATGAAATCCATATCATCAAAAGATTTAGCACGCTGACGAATGATACGTCCTGCTTCGATAAACACCTCTGCATCATAATACTTAGTAATGTTGCTAAACATGCCTTTAGAGAAACCTTTAGGCATGAATTCCTTCCAAGATTCATCATCCACTTGCTTAACAAAATCTTGAATGGAGATATCCTTTGATAAATCGACTTTCATGCCATAAATCATCATCGGAATACGAATAGAAACTCCTCGTAAAATAGAAATCATATTCTTACGTTGCTTTTTGGCTTCTTTTTGTTTTTCGATTACTTCTAAATCTTCCTGAGTACGTTTTACTTTGGGTTTCTTCTTAGCACGTTCAGCTTGTTCATGCTCTTCATCTGTCAAACCATTGTCGTTGATAATAACTTTATTGGAGTTCCTTTGACTATGCGTCTTACCCACAATAGCATTTAGTTTATTAAACACAGTTGCATCATCAGCTGTCAAAGTTAGTAAATTATCATTATAAAGACTATCATCTTCAAAACCTGAACGCACCGCTTTTTCAGCATAAACTTTTTTAAGCTGCGTCAGCATTTTATCGACATTATAGGTTTTCATACCATTCTCTGAAACCCCTAATATAGGCATGAAATTGAGCAGGCGAGCCATAGCTTGCTTTTGCTTCTCTGTATTCTTTTTACCTACACCTGAGTTAATCTGTGCGCTCTCAGCCATTACTGTCAATGCTCTATCAGGTGCAAAATCAAAAACGTAACAATTTGTTTTCATCCCAAGCTTTTCATGTGAAAATGGTGTCTGAGCTCGAAAAGCAGCTTGTAAGTAATTCATAGCACTATTGGTATTTGACAGAAACAAAACCGCTGTCCACTCTGGAATATTGACTCCTGTTGTTAGCTTACGAACAGTTAAAGTAATTGTTTTTGTCTGTGATGGATCTTTACCAATAGCATAACGAACCTTTTCAATATCTACATCATTAGTGATTCCATCATCGGTGCTCGATCCTCTAACAACATTGACAATCTTATACTCTTTTCCAAAAATTGGATGTTCTTTTAGCAACTCCTCAAAAGCATTGGCCTCCTTCACACCAGGCATCAACCAAAGTGTATGACGCAACTCTTCACGATATGCGCTTGTTGAAAAAGGATAATTTGTGCTTCCATCAGGATTTGTAATATTGTCTAAAAATTGACAAACTTCTTGTTTATAAACCAACGTTCCATTCTCACCCACACGAAAGAATTCTCTAAAATTGAAAGATTTACTCTCATCAGAAAAACGCTCCTTATGCTTCATCTCAAATGTATACATGGATACTTTAGGCAAGGTTTCGTAAGGATTAGGTTCATTTGGGCGCTCAAGTTCCCATTTTTTCTTAGCAGTTTGCTCCATCACGTAATCCCAAGTATAGACTTGTTCGTCATCAAACTTATCTAAAAGATTGAACGGAGTTCCAGATAACTCAAGTACTTTTGTATGTTCTTTGATAAGCACTCGCATCACACTATCACTTAGTTCTGTCTGAGTTCCTTCATGTGCCTCATCAATAATGATTAAATCCCAATCAATATCAGAAAAGTTTTTAAGATTCGTTTGACCACCATTATAACGAAGTAATTGAATTGAAGCAAAGTAAACAAAAGGCTTCTCACCTTTTTTCAACACTTCAAGAGTCTCTCCTCTGTGTACTGAACCAAAGTCGTAACCTTCCTCACTCATACTCATCTTTTTAAAATCATCAAACCATGAATCCGATACAACAGGTCTATGTGTCATGATAAGAACCCTTTGGAACGCTTCATTCTTAACTAATTGTAACGCTGTCAACGTTTTACCAAAACGCATTTTAGCATTCCAGAGCATCCTGTCTTTTTTCTTGAAAACTTTTTGTGTCTGTTCGACTGCAGCTTCTTGCTCTGGACGAAGAGTGATTATAGGTTCTGCTACACAAGATTCATCTATAGCCACATTGAGACAATTTCTACCTTCTTTAACAGCTTTAATAGCAGCCTTTGCTGTCTCTAAGTCTGTCTTGAACCATTCAGTTCCTTCCAAATTCTCAGCCTGCTTAATCCCTGAGCGTTTTAATATGTTATGGACATCATAGTCATGAAACCAAGATTTTGTAGTTTTCTTATAAGCAAGCTCTACCCAGCCAAGAGTATAGGGTAGACCAGATGTTTTCATATATTGGTTAATACGTTTGGGAGCAACTGTTCGTAAAAAGTCACTATTAGGAGACCAGTCTGTCTCGAGATCATCAGAAGAAACACTACCCTCACCAATTTTTTGAGTACCTTCAAAGGCATTAAAAAGTCCGCTCTCATTATTCACTGTTTGAATGTAGATAAATTTTCTCTCAGCTGTAGTGTACATCTCTTGTGCTCTGGGTTCTAAAAACTGACCAATAGCACTGGCAGTTAAATCAGGTTCAATATAGTTCAACATAACCCAAGCTAGAATTTCAAACACTTGTTTTAGTGATCTTAAAGCATTTTCCTTAGTAGCAACTTCGGGATTGAGAACATGTGCAGAGCTATTTCCTTTACCTTTAATGTCATAGAAATAGTCAATAATTGTTTGGTTTGAAATCAAGCCTCTGATTTCCCCTAGCACATCGTTAAAAGTTGCTCGTTCACGAACTTCTATATACTCTCTATCAGCAATCAATCTCGCTGTATTCTCAGCAACTTTTCTTGCTTTTGTCAGTGTTCCTTCATAATCCCCATGCGTATAATTTTCTTCAGCCTTGTTAATTGTCTGAAATAGATCTGCTGTATCCATATCAATTGCCAAAAATTCAAAATTTGAAATCATTATTCTAATCTCCTAGCAAATATACTTTCTGAATATTTATCTCTTCTATTTCCGTAGTTTTTTTAAAAGCTTCATCTTCTATCTTGAAGTTATCATCAATATCAAAAAAACTTAGTTGCCCTTCTACTATTGTGTTATCCTCAACTTTTTTACCTAAAAGCTCTGATAAAGCAAAAGGAACTTTTCTTACCAAACTAGAATGTCCTTTGATAAGTTGCCATTCATTAAACCAAATAGGTTCATCTGTAACAGGATGACGTTGAGTTAAGGTGTTTCCTCTAACAATATTTTTATGAATAAGATAATATGCAGATTTATAGATATCACTTCTACTAGTTAGCTTAGTACTAAAAATTTGTTCGTACCAATCTAAATAATAAAGAAACATACGTGAACGTGCTACTTCTAAATTATCTTCGAGAAATTCTATCCCATATATAGACGATAATGCAATCAATGATTTTGTCTTCCAACTTCTTTCATCATATTGCATGATAACGGCAGATAATTTTCTTTCTAAAATAGCTTGCAAAAAATTCCCATCTCCTGCAGAAGGTTCTAAAAACGTTGCAGAAATATTTTCACAAGCCTCTTTAATACCTGGAATATCTAACATTTTCTGTACCATCCAGGATGGTGTAAAAACCTCTCCATGCTTTTGAACACGCTTTTTTGATTTGATTAAATTTTCTTTCAAAGTCTACTCCTTGAAAACGTTTATCTTTTAATATTATACCATTTTTTAATCTTATATCTAACTATTTCTTAAAAGGGGGTTGGGGATTCCCCAAAATTCAAATCACCTCAAAAGTACATACACTATGTGTATACAAATTTTGGGGGTGATTTTGGGAGTATGTGTATACAGACTCTGAGCTCGCAAAGTCATATTATGATAAATCTTTCCTTCTCGATAAAATAATCCCAAAAATCAATTTGACTGTCATTTGTGTGTACAAATATTTTAAGAAGATATATAAAAAACGCTGCAAAATTTTTAACAGCGTTTCCTTATTTTAAAATTCTCATATGTCTTTCTTTTTTATGGTTAGCATCGTAGTATTCCAGCATCGCATGATACAAACGAGCCTTCGTTTTATCTTGTTGTTTAATCCCATGAAGAAATAATTCTGCTCGCTTTAATTTCAATATGTATTCGCATATCTGATCAAAATCCTTATCCATATTACTTTTGAAAATAAACATCTTTTTCCTCCATCACATCAACTATTTTTTGCATCAAAATAGACATATCCATTTTGTTTTCATAGCTTATTCTCCCAACTACAGTTGCAAGACGGGCTATAGAATTGATATTCTTTCCGACTTGTTCCAACTCTTCTGTTAAAGGAACTAAACCTTCAAAAGAGACTTTTTGGATGTTCAAATCTGTTCGTATTAATTTTTGTCTAGCAAACTCAGAAAAATTACGAATATTTTCCTTCCTCATACAATCATTTAATTTTTTATTTTCTTCTTCCGTCAAAAACACCTGTTTCAACACAGATTTTATTCTCATGGTCCTATCACCTCGTTTTCTTATTTAGTCGTTTTACAAGTTCTTTCACTTGTTTACTTGTCTTCTTTTCATATTCTATCATCAGCTCAACGCAGTAGTGAAATATCCTTACATTATCCAGATCTTCACTTTGTTCTGCTATTCTTTCTAACTGACGTAAGTTATTGATAATTCTTCTAACTTGAAATATAAAGTCATGATAAAATTCAAAATCAAATTGAAGATAAATAGGCGAACTCTTAAACAACATTTTCCTAGCATAAGAGGAAAAATTTAGATGATTTGTCATTTCAATCAAGTTATTCACTATTTCATTCTGCTCTTCAGTGATATAACATTTCTTTAGAACAGTCCTATATCTACTCATTTATCATATACTTCTTTCGGGCATTTTCATGGGCAATAGCTTTGCACTCCAGCATACGTTCCTGCTTTAAATTCTCCATAGACTTAAATAAATACGCTAAAGGAGAAGTCGCATCCTCAGGAATCCGTTCAATCATGTTAATAACTTCATCACTAGTTACATACCCACTAGCCAAATACTCGCCTATCTTCATCTTCTGAGCATGTGTTAAAGTGTAATTGTTAGGATACAAAAATCTATCATTGTACTTATAAGAAATGGATTCTAACAAAGAATAATATTTGGGTGGAATATAAGTTTCAGGCTTTCTAGAACTATTATCCAGTATATTCTCAATCTCTTTCTTATTCTTATTCTTGTTCTTAATCTCTTGCGTTACATTATCATTTTCATCCGTTACTGTAACGTTACAGTCTAAAACGAGTTGTGGCTCGCCTGTAATTAGTGCTTTTTGTTTTTGTCTATGACGAGCAACACGTTCCCTAGTTTGTTTCCTAATCTTTTCTAGTCCATCTATATTCTGATGTTTCTCCCATTTTGGAATGGTAATAGCGCCATCTATGATTTCTATCATGCCAAATTCTTCAAACATACTGAGAGCTAATTTTACAGATGTAGCCTTTCGTCTAAACACTGTTGAAAGCATCTCCTCTGTGTAATAAACCTTGTTCCCTAGACTTAATATGCCACTATTATTTTGCTTTCCTGCAAGCACCAGAATTTTAAACCATATTACAATAAGAGTATCTCCTTCTGGCATTGATTCTATTAGCTGAATTTTTTCATCATCAAATATATCTGTTGTTATCTTGATCCACTGAACACCATTCATACTAGTACCTATCTTTCATATTGCTTCAACCATCGTGTTACTGCTCTTTTATCGTATAAAGTCACTCCATCAATCACCATGGTTGGCATTCCTTCTTTCGTCCATTTTTGGATTGTTGTCGTAGATACATCTAACCACCTAGACAAACCTGACATACGAACCATGGGTTTATAAAGTTCTTTATCTTCAAATACTCTTGCTACAGCATTTGAAATCATCTCATCATAGTGAGCACGTAATTGTTTCTCTAATTCTTTAGGAAGCTGGACAACTAAAGTAGTTTCCGACATAAATTAACACCTCATTTCTAAATTAAATAAGCTCCGAAACCATTTAATTTATTATTCATTTTGAATTATATATCCTTTTTGAATTTTTGTCAAGCTTTTTTATTCAAAAAGAATAAAATGTGTTATAATGATAAAAAGGAGGTTCTTATGACGAATCATATTACTAAACTGATAGAAAATAGCGGAAAAAAATTGACAGAAATTAGCGAAGCTACAAATATAGCCTATCCTACACTTTCTGGATACAATCAAGGAATCCGCAAACCTAAAAAAGATAATGCTGAAAAATTAGCAAAATACTTTAATGTTTCCGTCGCTTACATTATGGGACTTGATATCAACCCACACGCTCCATCAAATCTTAAAATTGTTACAGATAGTTTCAAAACATCTAAAATTGGTTCTGTAACACCTTTTAAAAGCGATATGGAGAAATTAAAGAAAAGTATTGAATTTGGTGAAAGATCATTAACACTGCCACTTGATGATACTTTTTCAGATGAATTTCGTCATATATTCTCAGAATACCTAGCAGAGAAAAACAAACGTTTTATGTCTGAGTTTATAGACTATATGAATCACCAAAATAAAGATTCTAAAGTTTGGCAGAGCTGGATTAAAACAGACGAATACGCTATCCGCCAAGAAGATAGAAAAAATAGATAGACACTCATTTCTCGATTACATAAGCTCCGAAAACTTAGATACGGAGAAAAAATGTCTATACACAAATACAAAACAAAAAAAGGAATCCTTTACTATGTCAGCTTTTACATTGGCTTAGATGCTTATGGAAAGAAAAAAAGGCACTTAAAGAGAGGGTTCAAAACCAAAAAAGAGGCAAAATTGTACGAAGCTCGTTTAGAAGCTGGTGTCGTTGCCCCCACAGTAAATACCGACAAACCTAACCCCAAAGTCACTTATAAAGAACTTTATCAAGAATGGTTTAAGGCCTATGTTGGTACCGTTGAAGAAACAACTTCTTCCCAAACTAAGAATATCTATCGAATACATATTCTACCAATATTTGGAGATAAATTTGTTGACCAAATCAGTCCTTTAGACTGTCAAAACTTTATTACACAAAAATCTCAGACTTTCAAAAATATCAAACAGATAAAATCCTATACCTCAAAAATTTTTGATTTTGCAATCAACATGAACTACATTGATCGAAATCCAATGAAGAATGTTATCATGCCTAAAATCAAAAAAACTAGATCAGATAATTTTTGGTCTCTGGAGGAATTACATCATTTCCTTGATATAGTGAAAGAAACTGAGCCATTTAAACATTTTGCTTTATTTAGACTGCTTGCATTTAGTGGACTACGAAAAGGGGAGTTATACGCTTTAAAATGGGCTGATATTAACTTTGACAGCAATCTATTGAACATAGATAAAAGTCTAGGAAGAATTGACGGTAAAGCGATTGAAAAGAGCACAAAGAATGAATCTTCAGTTCGTACAATCTATCTTGATGATGAGACAATCGATATTATTAAGCAATGGAGAAATTGCTATCTGAAAGAACAATCTCAGTTTCCTCTTACAAAGCTGAATATTAGTAACGAATATATGTTCTATTACATATCAAGTAATGACAAAATTGAACCTTTGCATGCTGATTACATTAATAACGTACTGAATCGAATTATTAAAAAGCATAAATTAAAACCAATTAGCCCACATGGGTTTAGACATACACATGCAACACTTATGTCTGAAATTGGAATCGATCCTTCTAATACATCAAAACGTCTCGGTCATGCAAGTAGTCAGATGACATTAGATGTCTATACTCACACCACAAAAACTGGTGAGAAAAACTCCATTGACAAATTTGCAGATTATCTCAATAAAGCAAAATAATTCATGATTTTAAAAATTTAGAAGAGGTTATCAGAAGGTTATCACAAAGCTATTCGAGCTCAAAAATCGACAAAAAAGCACTTTGCAAAATCTTTGCAAAGTGCTTTGAAACGTTGATATAATCGTATTGATTAACGTTTTGAGGCAACTGACCTTGTCAGGTTGCAGCCACATTTGTAAGCGACTAAAGTCGCAACAACTGTGTCAATTGCACCAATTTAGTAAGAAAGTATAAAAAAGAACACCCCGAAAGGTGCTCTGTATAAGTATAGTAATTCTTTCGAATTAACGTTTACTAAATTGTGATGCTTTACGAGCTTTCTTAAGACCTGGTTTTTTACGTTCAACTTTACGTGAGTCACGTGTAAGAAGTCCTGCGCGTTTCAATGAATCGCGGAAGTCTGGGTCTACTTGAAGAAGGGCACGAGCGATACCGTGACGGATAGCTCCTGATTGACCAGCGTATCCACCACCTACAACGTTAACGAAAACGTCGTATGAACCTACAGTTGAAGTAACTGCGAATGGTTGGTTGATGACAAGACGAAGGTCAGCGTGTGGGATGTACTCTTCAACATCTTTTTTGTTAACAGTGATTTTACCAGTTCCTGGAACAAGGCGAACGCGTGCAACAGCGTTTTTACGACGTCCAGTACCTGCATATTGTGCTTGTGACATACTTTATTGTTCCTTTCCTTAGATAAGTCCTGAAATATCAAGAACTTCTGGTTGTTGTGCAGCGTGAGTGTGCTCAGCTCCAACAAATACTTTCAACTTCATACCTTGAGCGCGTCCAAGAGTATTGTGTGGAAGCATACCTTTAACTGATTTCTCAATCAAACGTACTGCATTTTTAGAACGAAGTTCACCTGCAGAGATTTGTTTCAATCCACCTGGGTGGTTTGAGTGAGTGTAGTAGATTTTATCAGTTGCTTTTTTACCAGTCAATTTAACTTTTTCAGCATTGATAACAATCACAAAGTCACCTGTATCAGTGTGTGGTGTAAATGTTGGTTTGTTTTTTCCGCGAAGTACGCTAGCAACTACTGCAGAAAGACGTCCAAGTGGTACATCAGTTGCGTCAACTACGTACCATTTACGTTCAACTTGGCCTGGTTTAGCCATAAATGTTGTTTTGTTCATGATTTCTCCTATATATAGTTCGATTTTTGTTTACGGTGATGGGTGTTCCTTCCCATCGAAAAGTATTTGGAAGGTTCCGGGGCCTTTCAAATGGGGTAAACAATACCGCCTACTATAATACCAAATTTCACCCCTAAAAGTCAATAGATATGAAAAATATTTTTCTGAATTCCACTCTTTTTGTCTCTCGAAAACCTCGCTTTCGCGAGGCTCTTCTATTTATAAGATAAGGCACGTTTAAAGGTTTTCCAAGGACCTAAATCATCTGTTTGCAGAACGAGACTAGCATACATACGTCCGATAAAGACTGTTGCCGTTACTGCAAAAGCAATCGTAATAGCAAGCGAAATCCAAGCTTCTAACCCATTTGCATAACCATTAATAGCTCTAAACGGCATGAAGAAAGTCGAAATAAAGGGAATATATGAACCAATCTTCAAGATGAGATTGTCACCAGCTGCACCTAGAGCTGTAACTCCAAAAAAACCACCTATAATCAAGATCATCAAAGGCGACAAGACTTTTCCTGCATCCTCAGGACGAGAAACCATAGAACCTAGGAAGGCTGCTAAAACAACGTACATAAAGAGGCTAACCAAGACAAACAATAAGGTGTTGAGCGAGAAAGCCTCTCCTATATGGTTTAGAATACCAGACTGAGCCAAGAATGGCAAATCTTTAAAGAGCAAAATAGCTGCCAGACCACCTACAACATAAATCCCAATATGCGTTAAAATCACTAGAAATAGAGCCATCATCCGTGCATAGAAATAGTGACTAGCCCTTATGCTAGAAAAGACGACTTCCATAATTTTGGTGCCTTTTTCACTAGCAACTTCCTGAGCTGTTACACCCGCATAGGTAATCAGAATCATATAAAGAAAGAATCCTAAGGCTCCTGCTGCCATTGTTTGAATAAACTTTTTATTTTCCTTGGCTTCATCAATCTTTTCTGTGAATTGAATTGTCTGCGCTAAACGTTTTTCCTGCTCTTGAGACAAGGAGGCAGTTGAACGATTAAGCTGATTTTGCAGTTCATTGAGTGTACCTGTAACTGCAAATTTAATTCCACTTTCAAGCGATGTTTCGCCATGATAAACTGCCTTTAGAACACTATCTTCTTGATCAATAGTCAGATAGCCTTTTAATTTTTCATCTTTAATCGCTTCTTTGGCACTTGCTTCGTCTTTATAGTCAAAGTTAACACCATTTACATTCTTCAGTCCTTCTGCTACAGACGGCACTGTTGTCACTACTGCCACTTTATCATTTTTAGCCATTGAAGAGCCTTGGAGATAGGCAATTCCTACAGAAATTCCTAAAAAGAGGAACGGCGAAATCACCATAAAGAAGAAACTCCACGATTTGACATGTCGAAGATAGGTTTCCTTCATTACAACCCACATATTTCTCATACTTCCACCCCTGATTCTAGTTTAAAGATTTCATCGATTGTTGGCGCTTGTTGATCAAAGGTTGCGATATACTGACCCTGAGTCAAGATTGGGAATAGTTCCCTTCCAGCACTTTCATCCTCTAAGATCAATTTCCAACTGCCTTGTTTGGTCAAGCTCACCTGCTTGACATGAGGAAGATTTTCCAATTCTTCCTTACTTCGTTCACTTGAAACAAAGAGACGCGTTTTCCCGTATTGATTGCGGACATCCTGAACTGGTCCATGCAAGACCACACGGCCATCTCGGATCATGAGAATATCGTCACAAAGCTCCTCGACGTTGGTCATGACATGGTCAGAAAAGATAATGGTTGCCCCACGTTCTTTTTCTTGAAAAATGACTTGCTTGAGCAATTCTGTATTGACTGGGTCCAATCCACTAAAAGGCTCATCCAAGATAATCAAGTCTGGTTCATGAATCAGAGTAATAATGAGCTGAATCTTCTGCTGATTTCCTTTTGACAGGCTCTTGATTTTATCTGTCAGCTTTCCTTTAACTTCCAATCTCTCCATCCATTGAGGGAGTTTTTCCTTGACTTCCTTGGCATCCATGCCTTTTAGAGTCGCTAAGTAGCGAACTTGTTCAAGGACTGTCAATTTAGGCATAAGACTGCGCTCCTCAGGCAGATAGCCAATCCGAGCGTAGGTCTCCTGACGAATATCCTGGCCATCCAGAATAATTTCTCCTTGATATTCTAGGAATTTCAAAATACTGTGGAAAATCGTTGTCTTTCCAGCACCATTTTTCCCGACTAGTCCCAAAATACGACCTGGTCGCGCTTGAAAGTCAATACCAAACAAAACTTGCTTGGGTCCAAAACTTTTCTCTAGACTTCTTACTTCTAGCATCTTTCACCTCCGAAATGTCTTGCACTCATTATACTACTTTTTGATAGCCTTTACAATGATTTCTATCCATTTTTAGAAGACTATTGCTATGTAAAATATGACCTGGAGTACTTTTAGTGATAAATCCATTATACAGTGGTAAACTCCAATTTATCTTTCCTGCTCCTAAACTGTCTATTTTTGATCCTGAATTGTTATTTGAAAAGAAAAAATCCACCCCGGAGGATGGATTGATACTTTAACGCACTTCTGCATTGACTTTTTCTTCAAGAGACGCTTGGATTTTTTCCATGTAGCGTGCGACTTCTTCGTCCGTTAAGCTATCTTCTGGATTTTGGAAGGTCAAGCTATAAGCCATTGACTTCATACCAAGTCCCAATTTTTCGCCTGAGAAGACGTCAAAGAGTTTGATATCTGTCAAACGTTTCACACCGGCAGCTTGGATAGCATCTACAACTTTTTGATGAGTCACTTCTGCCTTGAGGAGAAGGGCAACGTCACGGCTGACTGCTGGGAATTTCGTGATTTCCACAAATGGAGCAGCAGGTTGAAGCGCAGCTTCGATGGCTGAAAGGTTGAGCTCAACCACATAAGTTTCTGGAATATCGTAAGCCTTAGCAGTGACTGGATGCACTTGACCAAGGAAACCAAGAACTTGATCACCTAGTGAAATGACTGCTGTACGACCTGGGTGGAGGCTTTCAATTTCAGCTGTAGCTGTATAGGTCACTTCTAGTTCCAAGCGAGTAAATAGGGCTTCAAGGATTCCCTTAGCATAGAAGAAATCAACTGGAACTGCTGATGTTTGGAAATCTTTTTCTGCAACCAAGCCTGTCAAGGCAAAGGCAAAGCTATTAATCTCACTTGGAAGTTCTTCTTTTGGATTGCCAGTTTGTTCAAAGACTTTTCCAATCTCATAAAGGGCCAAGTTTTTGTTCTTACGAGCTACGTTATAAGCCACCGTATCAAGGATACCAGACACCATATTTTGGCGGAGAACAGAACGGTCCACTGTCATTGGCCACATAAGTTCTGTAAGGTTGCTTGGTTGAGCCGTAAACTCGACTGCTTTTTCAGGAGTTGTTAGAGCATAGGTGATGATTTCTGTCAAACCTGCTCCTTCAGCAATAGTACGAACTTGACGGCGGAGTTTTTGTGTAGCTGTCAATTCACCAGCTGTACCATCGTCTTTGGGAAGGCTGGTTGGCAAGCGGTCATAACCATAGATACGAGCGATTTCTTCAAAGAGGTCTGCCTCGATTGTGATATCCCAACGACGACGTGGGACGCTGACTGTAAAGCTATCTGCATTTCCAGAAAGACCAAAGCCAAGACGACGGAAGACGTCTTCTACATCCGCGTAAGAAAGTTCTGTACCAAGAACACGATTAACATCAGCAAGAGTTGAAGAAACTTCCACATCAGAGGTATCAAGCTCACCCGCTGAAACGATGCCTTTACGCACTGTCGCACCTGCAAGTTCTGCAATCATGCTAGCTGCCGCATCAAGGGCTTCGTTAACAGTTGCCACATTGATCCCTTTTTCAAAGCGAGAAGACGATTCTGAACGAAGGTTAAGACGACCGCTAGTCTTACGGATAGATTTCCCATTGAAAACAGCAGCTTCAAGGACAACACGACTAGATTTTTCAGAAATTTCTGTAGCTTGACCGCCCATGACACCTGCAAGTGCTACTGGCTTGTCAGCGACAGTAATGACTAGGTCATTCACGTCCAAGTCACGTTCTTCACCATCTAAAGTCACCAATTTTTCACCAGCACGCGCTTCACGTACACGGATGTCACTCCCTTCAAAGGTATCCAAGTCAAAAGCATGCATAGGTTGACCAAAGTAGAGCAGGATATAGTTTGTCACGTCCACTACATTATTGATTGGACGGATCCCTTCGTTCATGAGGAGATTTTGCAACCATTGTGGACTTGGTGCAATCGTCACATTATCCAAGATACGAGCTGCATAGTAAGGCGCCTTATCTGTTTCAATTTCTACAGAAAGGGCATCTGCTGCAGCTTGGTCCGTTTCTGTTAAACTGAATTCTTTAAAGTTGACTGCCTTGTCATAGATAGCTGCCACTTCGTAAGCCACCCCACGCATAGAAAGGGCATCCGCACGGTTGGGTGTGATAGAAAGTTCGATAATTTCATCATCCAAGTCTAGATATGAGAAGACTTCCTCACCTGGAACAGCATTTTCTGGCAAGATTTGGATGCCATCTGCGAATTCCTTAGGCACAACAGAGTCAGAAATTCCCAATTCACCAAGCGAACAGATCATCCCAAGTGACTCTAAACCACGGATTTTTCCTTTTTTGATTTTGTAGTTGTCAGCGATGCGAGCTCCTGGAAGAGCCACCATAACCTTGATACCAGCACGCACATTCGGTGCACCACAGACGATTTGACGAGCTTCTTCTTCGCCAACGTTAACCTGACAAACGTGAAGGTGAGTTTCTGGAACATCTTCGCAAGACAAGATCTCACCGACGACAATTTTTGAGAGACCAGCAGCCGGTGATTCGACACCTTCTACCTCGATCCCTGTAGTTGACATTTTTTCAGCCAACTCTTGTGATGGCACATCAATGTCCACCAATTCTTTTAACCATTTATAAGATACAAGCATAATTTAGTTCTCCAGAATGACAGTTGCCACTCTGGTTCTTTTCCTTTCCTATCATTTCAATAGAAGAATCATCTTCTTACCTTAATTTCTTTCTCAGTAACCAATCCGTATCTACTTTTTGACCAACCATAAAATGATGTTGGCTAAATTTTTCAAAACCATATCGATTATAAAACTCTTGAGCTTTTGTATTATGCTCCCAAACACCTAGCCAAGCCCAGAAAAAACTATTTTTTGTAGCAAGTTCAAGAGCGAATTCAAACAGTTGCTTACCGAATCCAAATCCTTGAAATTTTTGTAGCACATAAAGGCGTTGAATTTCAAAAGCATCCTCTAATTCTCTCTCAGTCTGAGCACTTCCCCAGTTGACTTTGAGAAAACCAGCTATCTCATCTTCATGCATAATGAAATAGGTTTCGGATTCTGGATTTTCCAACTCAGTTGACAAAACTCTCAGACTATAAGCCTCTTCAAAGTATTCCTGTAACTGCTCTTCCTTATTATCATGCGCAAATGTTTCACGAAAGGTTTGTTTGGCTATTTTAGCCAACACCCCAACATCTGCCATTTCTACTTTTCTGATCATTATTTAAACTGTTCTGAGAAGCGGACATCTCCTTGGTAGAATCCACGGATATCGTTGATTCCGTAACGGAGCATAGCTACACGCTCTTGTCCAAGACCAAAGGCAAAGCCAGAGTAAACAGTCGCATCGATACCACTCATTTCAAGGACACATGGGTGAACCATACCGGCACCCATAATTTCGATCCAACCTGTTTTCTTACATACGTTACAGCCTTCTCCACCACACTTGAAGCAAGAAACATCCACCTCAACAGATGGCTCTGTGAATGGGAAGTAGGATGGACGCAAACGAATTTGACGCTCTTCACCGAACATTTTTTGGACAATCAACTGAAGGGTTCCTTGAAGGTCTGCCATAGAGATATTTTTCCCAACAACCAAGCCTTCGATTTGGTGGAACTGGTGACTATGGGTCGCATCATCCGTATCACGACGGAACACACGCCCTGGTGAGATCATTTTCAAAGGCCCCTTAGAGAAATCATGAGCATCCATGGCACGCGCCTGAACTGGAGACGTGTGAGTACGGAGCAAGATTTCTTCTGTGATGTAGAAAGTATCCTGCATATCACGGGCTGGGTGATCTTTTGGAAGGTTCATACGTTCAAAGTTATAGTAGTCTTGCTCCACTTCAAAACCATCCACGACTTGGTAACCCATACCGATAAAGATATCTTCGATTTCTTCACTGGTTTGTGTCAAAACGTGACGGTGACCAGTCGCAACTGGACGACCTGGAAGGGTCACATCAATACTCTCGCTAGCCAGTTGAGCCGCAACTTTCTTTTCTTCCAAGAGCTTAGCTGTTTCTTCAAAAGCAGCTGTCAAGACATCACGAGCTTCATTGACGTGTTTCCCAATGATTGGACGCATCTCAGCAGAAACATCTTTCATCCCTTTGAGGATTTCAGTAAGTGAACCCTTTTTACCAAGGACTGAGACACGCAAATCTTGCATCTCTTTTTCATTTTCAGCAGTAATCTGCTTCAAGCTAGCCAGCGTTTCTTCACGAAGCGCTTTTAATTGTTCTTCAATAGTTGACATAATTCCTCCATCAGTCGCTTATCAGATAAAAAGAAAACCACATGCCAAAAACTCCACTCGGAGCGTTGACACGCGGTACCATCCGTTTTTATCTGACAAGTCAGACCTTCATTTCTAAATCCATGCGCAAGTGAATTCACCCAGCTTTCATATAGAGAGCTTGCAGTCATGGCTCTCCTCCCTGATATACTTCCCTTGAGTTACTAGTCTTGCAGATTTCTATTCAATTACTACATAGTTTATCAGATTTTTAGTTAAAAAACAAGTTAGATTAGATTAATTTCAATATAAAACTCATTCCTTTTTCTGTTGCTCCATTTTCCACAAATCCAAGCGACTTGAAACACCTCCTAGAAGCATGATTGTAGGTGTAGATTTCCTTGACTCTCAATTCTTTCCATCCTTTTACTCGAGCCAATTCAATCAAAGCACTTAGAATCTTTTTTCCAAGTCCTCGATGTTGGTAAGCGGAATTCCCAATCACAATGGGGAGATTATCCTGAGATAGTGTAACATCCCCAATTGGAAACCATTCTCCCTTCTCCTTGACTTCAATCCAAAAAAGTTCACCATGCTGATCCAAATAGGAATACATGGCTTCCAAAGTTTCTTGACTATAAGGTCTCTTCACACCATCTACGAGGTAAACTAAGTCCACATCCTGATACCAAGCAAAAGCTTCCTCACAATGATTGACCTTATAATAAGGAACAAGACGCAGTGCATGATCTATTTGTAAAATCTGTTTCATCTGCTTTCCTTTTCAACAAAAGAGTTGCTGCTTGATTAAAACCATCACACCAGTTATACCATTTTGCTTCATACTCATCTTGAGCTAAGATATGATTTTTTAAATCCAGAACAGAGTAGATTTTTCTTTCTTCGCAGGCTTGCGCATAGAGATGATATAGTTCATCACCACCATCTCTATCCCACTCAGCAGAAATCGTATCCCGACCTGCCAATAAAGCCTGATAAGCCCTATGATGCCCATCTGTAATCAACAAGCAATTTCCAAATGCAAGAATACTAATTGGATCAACATTGTTTAGTTCTACCGACTGATAAAGCATCTGAATATCTTGCAACTTCTTTTCTGATAAGTATAGTTGAGTCGGATGAAGATCTGCTATATTGACTTTCATTTCTTTCTCCTCAAAGGAATTTGATACTCACTTCTGCTTGCCTTTAAATCGCCATTGGAAGCGGAGTTTGTCATAGAAGGGAAACTCGATAAACAGGACTCCCATCCACAAAAGAGACAATAGTTCATACTACTATTACTCTATTTTCATTGCTCTCACAATCGCTAAGGCAGTCAACACAAAAATAAAAAGTGGAATCACTGTGGTTTTTAGGTTTGTAGCACTCGCTAATGCAACGATGAGCATACTAAGAATTCCTGGTACAACAACATTAAACACTCCAAGCACTGACTGTATGGTTCCCATAACTTCCTCTGGAACCATCGAAAATACAAGGTTGAAAATCCGAGGCCCCATCATTCCTACCGCAACTGCGCATAAGAAGACAACCACCAATAAAAGAAGGAAATGATTAGTCAACCAAGAAAAGAGAATACAGAGCTGCATAATTTCTTCAAAGTAGACAATCATTTTTATGGGAATATTTTTTAGGATACCTCCACTCAAAAAACTTCCCACAATCGTTCCTGAAAAAGTAACCACTGACAATACTGCAATGGATTGCCCAGTGTCAAAGAAGATAAATGGATGATGAATCAACATCAAAGTCGTTAAAGGGGTAATAATGCTTAAAATCATTTGATTCATAGCAGCAATGAATATTAATTTGATGATGGCTGGAAAACTTGCCAATATCTTCATAGAATAGAGGAAATGCTCTCCAAAAGATTTTGCGGTTAATCTTTTACTAACCTCCATCTGTCCCTCAATATCTCTCAAAGAAGTACGAATAAACACCACACCCAACAGTGCAAAAAGAAAGGTCAAAGCATTCAAACCCACAAACATCTGAAGACTGATGACCCCAATCAAAACTCCCCCTATAAGGTTGCTGAGAATATTAACTACACCAGCAGTTGCCTGTCTAAACCCCATAGCATCTGTCATATCATCTCCGATAATCCTCACATACAAAGGAGAAATCATAGCACCTGCAAAATAACTCATGGTATCTGATAAAAGATTGATGCCACAAATAAGAAAAACCATCCCCATAGAGAAGTTCTTATCCGTTACAAACAGTGTCAATAGAGTATAAAGCAGAAACTTACTTGCCAATATAGCAATATATTTTGCAACACGATTTTTTTGAAAATCGGCAATAACGCCTGTGAACAACTGAGAAATCTGCGGCAAAGTCTCCGAAACTGTTATACAAAGAACAGCTAATGAAGCAAATTGATAGCCAGATACATAAGAAATAAAGGAAATATAAAACAGCGTATCACCAAATGACGAAACCCATTGATTAATCAGCAACATCCGATAATTTTTATTGGTCAGAAAAGTATTCATTGGATTGCCTCCTTCTTCAGCTCAAAAGGAAATTGAAATCCTAACAACGCCCAATATATCCCCAAAGCTCCAATACCAAAATCAAAAACTATTGATGATATTCTAATATATCAATTTTACTTTGTCAATAATTTTTATGGTGTTTTCTTATTTTTTTTGAAATATGAATTTAAGTTATCTAAAAATACAAATCTTTTTCTTAATCTTCACTTTCCAATAATTTCCTTCTCAATTTCTAGCATCATTCTCTGGTTCTCTTCGTGCTTGTAAAGCTGATAAGATACTTGATAAAAACCTAGTATCCTATCCCTTTCAGCAAATCCCACGCTTATATTTCCCAATAAACAATACAAATCTGCTAATCGATAACTACTATTATACCTTTTACAAATAGCTATTGTTTCTGTAATCTCTTCTATAGCTTCAGATGTTTGTTCATTCAACCACAAATATCTACAATAGTTATATCGGAATTTAATCATCAATTCTAATTGTTCCAAATGATGAACAGATAATGACTGGATATTCTCTTTTAAAAGTTGATAGAGCTCCTGATATGTGTCTTTCTGCCCCATATCAAAATAAAAATTAGCCAAGGTATTTCCCAGCTGTAGATAGTAAAAATCAGATTTTTTCAGAGACAACAGTATTTTTTCCAATTTCGCAACTGCCTCTGTTTGATGATTCAGATAATGGAATTGAACTAATGTATCAATCCAGTCTAAATAAATCTGATCTTTAGCAGATAAACGAGCACGTTTAGATTTTTCTAGTTCATAGATGTAATGGAGAGATTCATATTCCCTCTCATCCAAAAACTTCTTAGATAGTTCTTTAAACTTATCAATATTTTCCAAGCTAGAAACCTCAGTCTCTTCAAAGAAATAATTCATGCTCACCTTCAATCGCTTAGATAGCTGAAAGAGTAATTCTGACCCGGGTGAGTATTTACCTTGCTCCATACGGCTAATCTGTCCTTGCTCACAAATCCCCTTAGCCAATTCCTTTTGAGATAATTTTAATTCCTTTCTCTTGTTTTTTAAGCGTGTCGCTAGTAACATGTCCACACTTTATTCCTCCTTGCTTTATTTATTAAAGTACATCAAGTTTCAAAAACATGTTTAAAATATATATTTTATATCCTTATCTTTGTATAATTTTTTATCTTTTTCATCACTTCTGCTTACCTTTAAATCGCCATTGGAAGCGAAGTTTATCATAGAAGGGAAACTCGATAAACAGGACTCCCAAGCCTACACAGAGACTGGCAAGAACATCTGATGGGTAATGAACTCCCAGATAGACCCTTGATACCAGCACACTGACTAGGTAGAGGCCAAGAATAATTTGCACGATTTTTCTCCAGACTGGATCTTTAATCCGTTGACTGAGAATGACAATCAGAGATCCGACCATCAAGGTTACAGCCAGAGAATGCCCACTCGGGAAGGAAAATCCCTTCTCCTCTACCAAGTGTAAAATAGCTGGTCGTGGGCACTGGTAGACATTTTTAAAGGTCACGATTAAAAGACCTGCCAAAGCCATATTTCCCAGCATAAAGAAACTTTCTATCTTCCATCGCTTACGATAAAAGATAAAGGCTGTAATAACAACCCAAGTTATAATCACTGGAATATCAATCAGGCGTGTAATGGCTCTGAAAAGAAGAGTCAAGTAATCTGGTAAATCTCCTCGAATGGCAGACTGAATCGATTGGTCAAAATTGACCAACATTTCAGGATAAAATTTGACCATATAGCCAAGAATAACGAAAAGTAAAAGGGCAAAACTGCCCTTCATTAAAAATGTTT
>CAUQIP010000009.1:0-62136 GCA_963518235.1 uncultured Streptococcus sp.
CCATTCCCTTGGAGAATTACCTGACTTTTTTGCCAGTTGATGGGAATGTGGTTGCCTATAGTGTGTTGATTTCAATCATGTTAGGAACGACCGTTTTTAGCAAGTCCTATACGATTGAGGATGCTGTTTTCCCTCTGGCTATGAGTTTCTACGTGGGATTTGGTTTTAATGCTTTGCTAGATGCTCGTGTCGCAGGTTTAGATAAGGCGCTCTTGGCCTTGTGTATTGTTTGGGCAACAGACAGTGGTGCCTATCTTGTTGGGATGAACTATGGTAAACGAAAATTAGCTCCGACAGTTTCTCCAAATAAAACCTTTGAGGGTGCCTTTGGTGGTATTTTAGGAGCAATTTTAGTAACCATCATCTTTATGATAGTTGACAGGACAGTTGCCCTTCCCTATGGAATTTACAAGATGTCAGTCTTTGCTATTTTCTTTAGTGTGGCTGGACAATTTGGGGATTTACTAGAAAGTTCGATCAAGCGTCACTTTGGTGTCAAGGATTCTGGGAAATTTATCCCTGGACATGGTGGTGTTTTGGATCGTTTTGATAGTATGTTACTTGTATTTCCAATCATGCACTTATTTGGACTCTTTTAATCAAAAGACGGAGGAAATACTATGCTCGGAATTTTAACCTTTATTCTGGTTTTCGGGATTATTGTGGTGGTGCACGAGTTTGGGCACTTCTACTTTGCCAAGAAATCAGGGATTCTAGTGCGTGAATTTGCCATTGGTATGGGACCTAAGATCTTTGCTCACATTGGTAAGGATGGAACAGCCTATACCATCCGAATCTTGCCGCTGGGTGGCTATGTTCGCATGGCTGGTTGGGGTGATGATACAACTGAAATTAAGACAGGAACTCCTGTTAGTTTGATGCTTACTGATGATGGTAAGGTTAAACGCATCAATCTCTCAGGTAAAAAATTGGATCAAACGGCCCTTCCTATGCAGGTGACTCAGTTTGACTTTGAAGACAAGCTTTTTATCAAGGGCTTGGTTCTGGAAGAAGAAAAAACATTTGCAGTAGATCACGATGCAACGGTTGTGGAGGCAGATGGTACTGAGGTTCGGATTGCTCCCTTGGATGTTCAATATCAAAATGCAACTATCTGGGGGAAACTCATTACCAACTTTGCAGGACCTATGAATAACTTTATCTTAGGTGTCGTTGTTTTTTGGATTTTAATCTTTATGCAGGGTGGTGTCAGAGATGTTGATACCAACCAGTTCCATGTTATGCCCCAAGGTGCTTTGGCTAAGGTAGGAGTACCAGAAACGGCTCAGATTACCAAGATTGGCTCACATGAGATTAGCAACTGGGAAAGTTTGATTCAGGCTGTGGAATCAGAAACCAAAGATAAGACGGCCCCGACCTTGGATGTGACTATTTCTGAAAATGGTAGTGACAAACAAGTCACTGTTACTCCAGAAGAAAGTCAAGGCCGTTACCTTCTAGGTGTTCAACCGGGGATTAAGTCAGATTTTCTATCCATGTTTGTAGGTGGTTTTACAACTGCTGCCGACTCGGCTCTCCGAATCCTATCAGCTCTGAAAAATCTGATTTTCCAACCGGATTTGAACAAGCTAGGTGGACCTGTTGCTATCTTTAAGGCAAGTAGTGATGCTGCTAAAAATGGAATTGAGAATGTCTTGTACTTCTTGGCAATGATTTCCATCAATATCGGGATTTTTAATCTGATTCCGATTCCAGCTTTGGATGGTGGTAAGATTGTGCTCAATATCCTAGAAGCTATCCGCCGCAAACCATTGAAACAAGAAATTGAAACCTATGTCACCTTGGCCGGAGTGGTCATCATGGTTGTCTTGATGATTGCTGTGACCTGGAATGACATCATGCGACTCTTTTTTAGATAATCGAGGAATATTATGAAACAAAGTAAAATGCCTATCCCAACGCTTCGCGAAATGCCAAGCGATGCTCAAGTTATCAGCCATGCTCTTATGTTGCGAGCTGGTTATGTTCGTCAAGTCTCAGCAGGTGTTTATTCTTACTTACCACTTGCCAACCGTGTGATTGAAAAAGCTAAAAATATCATGCGTCAAGAATTCGACAAGATTGGTGCCGTTGAGATGTTGGCTCCTGCTCTTCTTAGTGCAGAATTGTGGCGCGAATCAGGTCGTTATGAAACTTATGGTGAAGACCTTTACAAACTAAAAAACCGTGAAAAATCAGACTTCATTCTAGGTCCAACTCACGAAGAAACCTTTACAGCTATTGTTCGTGATTCTGTTAAGTCTTACAAGCAATTGCCACTTAACCTTTACCAAATCCAGCCTAAGTATCGTGATGAAAAACGCCCACGTAATGGACTTCTCCGTACACGTGAGTTCATCATGAAGGATGCTTACAGTTTCCACGCTAACTATGATAGCTTGGACAGTGTTTACGATGAGTACAAGGCTGCTTATGAGCGTATTTTTACTCGTAGTGGTTTAGACTTCAAGGCTATCATTGGTGACGGTGGAGCCATGGGTGGTAAGGACAGCCAAGAATTTATGGCCATTACACCTGCTCGTACAGACCTTGACCGCTGGGTTGTCTTGGACAAGTCAGTTGCCTCATTTGACGAAATTCCTGCAGAAGTGCAAGAAGAAATCAAGGCAGAATTGCTCAAATGGATGGTCTCTGGTGAAGATACCATTGCTTACTCAAGTGAGTCTAGCTATGCGGCTAACTTAGAAATGGCAACAAACGAGTACAAACCAAGCAACCGTGTTGTCGCTGAAGAAGAAGTGACTCGTGTTGCAACTCCAGATGTTAAATCAATTGATGAAGTTGCAGCCTTCCTCAATGTTCCAGAAGAACAAACGATTAAAACCCTCTTCTACATGGCAGATGGTGAGCTTGTTGCAGCCCTTCTAGTTGGAAATGACCAACTCAACGAAGTCAAGTTGAAAAACCACTTGGGAGCAGATTTCTTTGACGTTGCTAGCGAAGAAGAAGTGGCGAATCTTGTTCAAGTAGGATTTGGTTCACTTGGCCCAGTTGGTTTGCCAGAGAATGTTAAAATCATCGCAGACCGTAAGGTGCAAGATGTTCGCAATGCGGTTGTCGGTGCTAACGAAGATGGCTACCACTTGACTGGTGTGAACCCAGGTCGTGATTTTACTGCAGAATATGTGGATATCCGTGAAGTTCGTGAGGGTGAAATTTCTCCAGACGGACAAGGTGTCCTTAACTTTGCGCGTGGTATCGAAATTGGTCACATCTTCAAACTCGGCACTCGCTATTCAGCAAGCATGGGAGCAGATGTTTTGGATGAAAATGGCCGTGCTGTGCCAATTATCATGGGATGTTACGGTATCGGTGTCAGCCGTCTCCTTTCAGCAGTGATGGAGCAACACGCTCGTCTCTTTGTTAATAAAACGCCAAAAGGTGAATACCGTTACGCTTGGGGAATCAACTTCCCTAAAGAGTTGGCACCATTTGATGTGCACTTGATAACTGTCAATGTCAAGGATGAAGAAGCCCAAGCCTTGACAGAAAAGCTTGAAGCAAGTTTGATGGGAGCTGGTTACGAAGTCTTGACAGATGACCGTAACGAACGTGTCGGTGTTAAATTCAGCGATAGCGACTTGATTGGTCTTCCAATCCGTATCACTGTTGGTAAAAAAGCGGCCGATGGCATCGTAGAAGTGAAGATTAAAGCGACTGGTGACACCATCGAAGTTCATGCAGATAACTTGCTCGAAACACTTGAAATCCTCAGCAAGAAATAAAAACTATAATCAGAAGAAAAACAAGGAAAAAATGTAACTAGTTTTTACCTTGTTTTTTCTGTATAATGGGAAAAATGAGTAGATAAAGAGGTAAATGTATGCTAAGATTTCCAAAGGATTTTGTCTGGGGATCCTCTACTTCTGGACCACAAACAGAAGGACGTGTAGCTGGTGACGGTAAGGGAGATAATCTCTGGGATTATTGGTACCAAGTGGAGCCAAATCGTTACTATAATGGGATTGGTCCAGATAAAACATCAACCTTTTATGAAAACTGGGAAAAGGATATTGACCTCTTGTTAGAAACTGGTCACACGGCCTTTCGGACTTCTATTCAGTGGTCACGGATTTTTCCACAAGGGCGTGGGGAAGTCAATGCTCAAGGTGTGGATTTCTATCGTAAGGTTTTTGAGGCTATTAAGGCTAAAGGAATTCGTCTTTTAGTCAATCTCTATCATTTTGATCTCCCTTTTGCTCTTCAAGAAGATGGTGATGGTTGGGAAAATAAGGCGACTGTCTCAGCCTATGAAGATTATGCTCGTTTTTGTTTTGAGACTTATGGAGATTTAGTGGATCAGTGGATTACCTTTAACGAGCCCATCGTTCCTGTAGAATTTGGCTATTTTTACGATGCCCATTATCCACATAAGGTGGATGCAGAGGCGGCAGTTAAAGTAGCCTATCATACACAATTGGCTAGCAGTCGGGCAGTCAAGGCCTGCCATGAACTCTTACCTAATTCCAAAATTGGGATTGTCCTCAACTTGACACCGGCTTATCCACGTAGCCAGCATCCTGCCGATGTCAAGGCTGCTCATATTGCGGACCTTTTTCAGGCCCAATCTTTCTTAGATCCGTCTGTTTTGGGGAGTTATCCACAGGAGTTGGTAGAAATATTTCATGAACACGACCTCTTGCCTGATACTGCGGAGGAAGAGTTGGAGCTCATTCGTGACAATACGGTAGATTTTCTTGGTGTCAACTACTATCAACCTTTGCGTGTTATGGCTCCTCGATTTGCGAAGCATCCAGAGAGTCCACTCTTACCAGAACATTTTTACGAGCCTTATGTGATGCCTGGACGTAAAATCAATCCTCACCGTGGCTGGGAGATTTATGAGCAAGGGATTTATGACATTGCCCAAAATATCAAGGAAAACTATGGCAATATTGAGTGGATGTTGACAGAGAATGGTATGGGTGTTGAAGGGGAAGAAAAATTCCGTGAGAATGGAATGATTCAAGATGATTACCGTATTGACTTTGTAAAAGGTCATCTTCGCGAACTTCACCGTGCTATTGAAGACGGAGCCAACTGTAAAGGATACTTAATCTGGACCTTTATTGATTGCTGGTCATGGCTCAACAGCTATAAAAATCGCTATGGTTTGGTCGAATTAGACTTGGAAACGCAAGAACGTCGTCTGAAGAAATCAGGGCACTGGTTCAAGGAATTAAGCGACAATAATGGATTTTAAAAAGGACTCTGACTGATTATCCTAATTGGTCAGAGTTTTTTGTTTACAAGAAGTTGATGTGAACTATACCAATTTTTACTCTTGACAAGTGAAAGAAACAAGTATATACTGTTTTTGCTGATTCTATAAAAGAGGAATTAGACTATACCAATTTTAAGGAGAAAGCACAGCTGGCCTGTGTCGTATATACTATGTGTGGAATTGTTGGTGTTGTTGGAAACACAAATGCAACTGATATTTTGATTCAAGGGCTTGAAAAGCTCGAATACCGTGGCTATGATTCTGCGGGAATTTTTGTCCTAGGTGGTGCTGAAAAACATCTAGTCAAGGCGGTTGGTCGTATCGCAGAATTGTCTGCCAAGACAGCTGGTGTGGAGGGAACAACTGGTATTGGACATACTCGTTGGGCTACTCACGGAAAACCAACTGAAGACAATGCTCACCCACACCGCTCTGAGACAGAACGTTTTGTCTTGGTTCACAATGGGGTCATTGAGAACTACCTTGAAATCAAGGAAGAATACCTTGCAGGTCACCACTTCAAAGGGCAAACAGATACGGAAATCGCCGTTCACTTGATTGGAAAATTTGCGGAAGAAGACGGTTTGTCAGTTCTTGAAGCCTTCAAAAAAGCCCTTCACATCATCCGTGGTTCTTATGCTTTTGCCTTGGTTGACTCACAAACTCCGGAAGTCATCTACGTGGCTAAAAATAAATCACCACTTTTGATTGGTCTTGGAGAAGGCTATAACATGGTCTGCTCAGATGCTATGGCTATGATTCGTGAGACCAACCAATACATGGAAATTCATGACCAAGAGTTGGTAATCGTCAAGGCTGACAGTGTAGAAGTTCAAGACTATGATGGTAATAGTCGTGAGCGTGCTAGCTACACTGCTGAGCTTGATTTGTCAGATATCGGTAAGGGAACTTATCCTTACTACATGCTCAAGGAAATTGACGAGCAACCAACGGTTATGCGTAAACTCATCCAAGCCTACACAGATGAGGCTGGTCAAGTTGTCGTAGACCCAGCTATCATCCAGGCTGTTCAAGACGCAGACCGCATCTACATCCTTGCGGCTGGGACATCTTACCACGCAGGATTTGCTTCTAAGAAGATGTTGGAAGAATTGACAGATACACCAGTTGAACTTGGAATTTCATCTGAGTGGGGCTATGGTATGCCACTTCTCAGCAAGAAACCACTCTTCATCTTTATCAGCCAGTCTGGTGAAACAGCGGATAGCCGTCAGGTTTTGGTTAAGGCTAATGAAATGGGTATCCCAAGCTTGACCGTGACAAACGTACCAGGTTCAACTCTTTCTCGTGAAGCCAACCATACCATGCTCCTTCATGCAGGTCCTGAAATTGCCGTGGCATCAACCAAGGCCTATACAGCGCAAATTGCAGCCCTTGCCTTCTTAGCAAAAGCAGTCGGAGAAGCAAATGGCAATGCTAAAGCGCAAGCCTTTGACCTGGTTCATGAATTGTCAATCGTA
Organism: uncultured Streptococcus sp.; assembly: GCA_963518235.1. Taxonomy (GTDB): domain Bacteria; phylum Bacillota; class Bacilli; order Lactobacillales; family Streptococcaceae; genus Streptococcus. The sequence goes on from CAUQIP010000009.1 coordinate 6,727, forward strand.
GCTCAGTCTATCGAATCAATTCTTTCAGAGAAAGAAACCATTGAAGCCAAGGTTCGTGAGCTTCTTGAAACAACTCGCAACGCCTTTTACATTGGACGTGGTCAAGATTACTACGTAGCCATGGAAGCAAGTCTCAAACTCAAAGAGATTTCTTACATCCAGTGTGAAGGTTTTGCGGCAGGAGAACTCAAGCACGGAACCATTGCCTTGATTGAAGAAGGAACACCTGTCTTGGCCCTATTGTCAGATCCAGTCCTTGCCAACCACACTCGTGGGAATATCCAAGAAGTGGCAGCCCGTGGTGCCAAAGTCCTCACTATCGCAGAAGAAAATGTTGCTAAAGAGACAGACGATATCGTCCTTACGACCGTACATCCTTACCTCTCACCAATTTCGATGGTCGTGCCAACGCAATTGGTCGCTTACTTTGCAACTCTGCACCGTGGCCTTGATGTGGATAAACCACGTAACCTTGCTAAGTCAGTAACAGTAGAATAAGCTAAAAAAGTCTAGTTATCTAGGCTTTTTCTTTTGAGCAAATCGGTTGCTTGTAGTCAAGATTCGTGTTAGAATAATTTTTCAAAATGAAGGACCGAAATAGATAAGGAGAATCACTGTGGTAGAATTGGGAATTTCAACATTTGGGGAAACAACGGAGCTTGAAGAGACTGGGCAAACTTACAGTCATGCCGAACGTATTCGCCAGTTGGTAGCAGAGATTGAACTAGCTGACAAGGTTGATTTGGATGTATATGGGATTGGTGAGCACCATCGGGCGGATTTTGCGGTATCTGCGCCAGAGATTGTCCTGGCAGCTGGTGCAGTCAATACCAAGAAAATCCGTTTGACCAGTGCAGTCAGCATTCTCTCAAGTATGGATCCGATTCGCTTGTTCCAACAGTATGCCACTATCGATGCCTTGTCTAATGGACGTGCGGAGATTATGGCCGGAAGGGGTTCTTTCACGGAATCTTTTCCCTTGTTTGGCTATGATTTGAAAGACTACGAAGCCCTTTTTGATGAAAAATTAGACTTGCTTCAGTTAGTTAATGAAAAGCCCAAGTTAGACTGGCAAGGTCGCTTGAGCCAAACAATCTCTGGAAAAGAAGTTTATCCTCGTCCAGTTCAGGGAAAATTACCCTTGTGGATAGCGACAGGTGGTCATGTCGAATCAACAGTGAAGATTGCTCAGGCAGGCTTACCGATTGTCTATGCCATTATTGGTGGCAATCCGCGTTATTTTAAAAAGTTGATTCAGGTTTATCGTGAGATTGGAAGTGAAGCAGGCCATGCCAGTCATGAACTAAAGGTCGGAGCCCATTCTTGGGGTTGGATTGCTGAAGATAGCGAGCAGGCGGTGAAAGATTATTTCCATCCAACCAAGCAAGTGGTGGATGCCATTTCCAAAGACCGTCCACACTGGCAGGAATTGCGTTATGAGCAATATTTGGAGCAAGTTGGGCCAAATGGTGCTATGTTTGTGGGCAATCCAAATCAGGTGGCCGAAAAATTGATTCGCATGATTGAAGACTTAGGTTTGGACCGCTTCATGCTCCATCTACCGCTTGGTTCCATGCCTCATGATCAAGTTCTAAGAGCTATTGAACTCTTCGGAACACAAGTAGCACCCAAAGTACGGGCTTACTTTGCCATGAAAGAGGTTAAATAAAAAATCCTAATCAAATGTATTATAACCACAAATATTGTACAAAAATCAATCCCCCGGAGCGTTAAGGCTTGGGGGATTGTTCTATAGGAGGGCTAGTTTAGTTTTCTTTTTTGTTTTTCAGTAAGAATCCGAGACCTAGAAGCGCAAGGAGACTAATTCCTGCAAGAGTAAGAAGAGATTTGCTCTCAGTTCCTGTGTTTGGAAGGACTTTCTGAGAAAGAGCCTCTGTAGCAGTTTCTTGGGTTTCAGGATTTGCTGCTAGGTTTTGGGCTTGGTCTTGTTCTACATTCAAGCTAGAAAGATCAAATTCTGGTTTTTCTTCCACAGCTGGGGCAACGATGGCACCGCCTTGAGCGATTCGAAGAACAGTAGCTGTAAGGGCGTTCAATTTCAAGCCTTTTTCAGTCCATTCAAGTCCTTTCGGGTTGGCAATTCCAACTGGCCCTGCTTGGTTTTCATCTGCTAAAACTTCAGCGTTTCTTAGATGTGCAAAGGCAGTTCCCAAATTAAATTCGCGAGCTTTTTCGTCCGCATTGACAAAGACTGCGTAGATATCACCGTTTGGAGCAGTGATTTGGTAGCCAATTACCACGTCCTCTTTTTCTACACCATTTTGTCCTGGAACAGTGATGAGGTGGACACGGTTCTTGATATCTTGGAGACTCTTAAGTCGGAAGGCATCTGTAGATTGACGAAGGGCAATCAACCCTTTCATATAGTCACGGCTCTTGACATTTTCAGGATAAGCTTTTCCATCTGTAGCCTTAGTCCAGTCAAATTTGTTGACAGCATCACTAGAGTCATAAGAGTCATGGATGAAGTAAGGATAGTCAAATGGATTGCCGTCCTTATCACGCAACAAGTGAGATTTGTTTGGTTTTTTGTCCTCTGTTACAGGAGTTCTGTAGGCTGGGTCACGGAATTGTTTAGTACGTCCATATTCCTGACCAGAGTGGATAAATGGAGTTCCTTGAGCTGTCAAGACCATGAGGTTTCCAAGTCGCAAACGACGGTGGATTTCAGCATAGTTCTCAGCCTTGCTTGGGTCTTTTTTGATAGATTGGGCGATGATGTCAAAGAGGGTCAAGTTATCATGGGCTGCGATGTATTGGATGACATCTCCAGGACTATCTGCTTCAAAGTTGGTTGGTTGAGCAATGAGATTTTTGAAGATAGTGTTGATATCACGCTTGCCACCTGTGATAAAGGCAGGTTGACCTTCGTTTGGATAACCAGACTTGAGGTTGTTACGGATGTCGTCTGAGAAGACTGCTACAGTATCGGTATGCTTCATCCAATCTTGGTCAGCAGCTTTAGTAGGCATATTTTCATCACCAGCATAGGTTCTCCAACCTTCACCCAGCATGATTAGGTTTGGATTGAGGGCGCGTGCAGCCTTGTAAGCTTCTTCGATAGAAGCGGCGTCATGGTCTCCCATCATATCGAAGCGGAATCCATCAACTTTGTAGGTATCAACTAGATATTTGATAGAATCAACTAGGAGGCGTTTGGTCATATAGTGAGTTGTCCCCAAACGTCCACCACCAAAGCTAGTTCGAGGTGTTCCATCGGCATCCATAAAGTGATAGTAGTTTGGTTCCAAATCTTCAAAGATATCGACTTTAGCTGTATGGTTATAAACGACATCTAGGATAGCTCCCATGCCACGTTTGTGGATTTCATTGATGAGGTTTTTAAATTCTGCGATTCGTTTTTCTGGATTCTTAGGATCGCTTGAGTACATACCAGTCAAGGAGAAGTAGTTTTGAGGGTCATATCCCCAGTTATAGTTGCTGTTGCTTGAAGCATAGTCAGACAAGCGTTCATGGTTCTTCAATTCATTGACAAAGTAGTAAGACAAGACTGGAAGGAGCTGGATGTGGGTTACACCCAAGTCTTTGAGGTAGTCTAATTTTTCAATGAAGGCTTCAAAGGTACCAAATGGTTTGGTCAAGTCTTTTGCAATGGCAGGATCTGAAGTGAAGTCACGCACATGAGCTTCGTAGATAACGGCATCTTCACGAGTCTTAAAGTTGTGAATTTTACCATAAGTTAAGTCTTGAGGTCCTAGTTTAGCTGGATCTACAAAGGCAGCTTTAGCCACTTTATGGGCATCGTCAATCTTGGCATCGTCACTATTCCAAGCAGCGAGGGACTTAGCGTAAGGATCGAGTGCAAGAACAGTTTTACCCTGACGTTCGATTTGGTATTGATAATAGTATCCAGTGAAATCGGTGATGCCTAGTTTGTTTGTACTATCTAGAGTTTGTTTCCAAGTTCCTCTTTCCCCTTTTTCAAGAGCGACAGTTCCAACCACTTTTTCAGGGTCATTCTTGTCGTAGACAACGACAGAAACCTTATCAGCACTTGGTGACCAAAGGGTCAAATCAACTTGTTTTCCTTCTTCTTTTAGGTCAGCTCCCAGTTTGCCATTATAACTGTAAGTCTCATCTTTAAGACGCCAGCTTGTTTTGGTAGTAAATTGGTCGGAATTGTAGCTAACAGTATAAGGATGTTTTGTGTCAGAGAAATCTCCGCTGTAGGTCACTTTCTTGCCAGCTTCATCGATTGAGACATCAGTAATAGCTACTTTTTCTCCTAGGTGATTAGTGATGTTGGAGTGTTTGAGGATATCTTCTTTTTTAGCACCGACTAGTGTTGAAAAACTACTTTCAATGCTAGAAGTTCCTACGTGTTGAGCACCTGTCATACGGATATCATGAACATAGTATGGATTTGTGTAAATCGATTCGTCATCGTCTTTTAGGAAAATTTGGCTATGATTTTTCAAATCTGTGAACTTATAATCTTCTTTACGGATTTTCACGTCGTCTCCTTGTTTGCTCTCATCTAGTAATAAAAAGCCGAATTCTTTGGCAGCATCCTTAAGAGGAATGTCGATATAGCGACCGTATTTACCTGTAGCCGTAAAGTCTGTTCCGTCAGGCCATTGAGCGCTACTTGGATTTTTCACATCTCCCCAGTACCAGAGTGATTTCTTGTCGTAGTTGCCGTCAGTGCGGTAGTAGTTGACGCGAACAGTCCCTGCAGGTTGTGGTTCGTAAGAGAAAACCTTGTAATCTTGGTCCAACCAAGCTTCGTTCATCTTTGGTGCCAGTTTTTCTGCAGATTTATCACCAGTTAGATTTTTCCCAGCTGTATTATTGATGAGGAAGCTAATTTTCTTGGCTTGTTCTCCCTTTAATTTGACATCTAGGTAGTAGCCATAGTCATCTTTTTTGGCATCCTTGAAGGATAAGGCTCCGTTAGGCCAGTTTTCAGAAGGTTTTTCAACATCATCCCAAGTCCATAGTCCTTGACTATCCTTGTTTTCTTCAGGAAGTTTTTTGACATGGATGCGGAAGTAATTGTCTTCGATTGGCTCTTCTGCTTTAGTTTCAGTCGTTACTGGACTCGTAGAAGTAGTTGATTCACTTGAACGATCTTGCCCGGTTTGTGTTGCTGAATCGGCTGGGTTTGCAACAGGAGTGGTTGGCTCTGTTGCAGGTTTTTCTTCTTTTTTCTCTAGGGAAGCGTTTGCATTATTAGGTGAAGAAAAATCGCTTTCGTTCTTGCCAGCGATGTTTGTTGCATCGGTAAGAGGTTGAGTAAGGGCAGTAGTAGTTTCACTATTACTTGTGTTAGTGGTTGGTGTACTTTCGTTGGCTGAGATAGTTGGTGTAGCCATGGCAAGCAGAACAAGGCTTGCTCCAATAAGGACAGAACCAGTTCCATTCTTGAGGGAACGGATGCTGTAAACCATTTTTTTCTCAGTGTGAGATGGTGTTTTTCTCATAATGATTCTCCAATCAATAAATTTCTATATCAGTATAGCATGTAGTAAAACAATATGCAAGCGTTTTCTCGAAATTAAAACAAAAGAAAATCGCAACAGGTTTTATGTTACGACTAAGCTAGTCTTTCTTTATGAATTTGTGAACCCAAAAGGTGGAGGTGGTGAAATAGTTCTGCAGTAGAAAGATTCCGACTACAAATAATGGGTTTCGGACAGTTGGAAACAGGGAAGGTGGCGATAACAATATCGTGTGGAATTTGATTGAAGATTGAGGAAGAGATACTGGACTTTTCCCAAGGGTCAAATAGATAGAGATTGTTACCGTAGTGGGAAAGGGTGTCAATTAGGTTTTGTGCGTGCTCACTATCTAGATGACTAATGACCAAAACACGAATTTTGGGAAGTTTTTGAAGTAATTGGACTAAAATGCGTTGTCCTTGGATCGAAAAGGCATAAACTAGATCTTGTAGCTTACTTGGGTGACTCTCTAGACCAATCTCAGCTAGATACGTCTGAAATTTACTTTTACTTACTTCAAATAGTTTTGGAAATTCTTTTTGATAATTGGTTAAAAGTAGAGACTTTTGTTTTTCAAGAGACTTGCTGCTAAGTGGGTGTAGAAAATCAGATTGGGCAGTGTAGTGGAGGAGCCAAATCAATTCTTCACGATTTGCAATCTGTAGGTGAAATTCTTTAGATAATTCTTCTAAGATTTGACTCAATAAACGATAGGATTTTTGAATCTGATGAATGTCTCCTATCGCTTCATTACAAGGTTTATTTGTGATTTGAGGCGACTTTACTGGGGTTGAAACTAGCTGTTCCAGTGCTTCTTTTGTAGGTTCAAAATGGAGTTTTTTAGCCAGCTTTTTGATATCTTGTTCAAACTGCGGAATTTGCATGAGAGAGCTGTAGTGGCTGGTTAAAAGGGGAGTAGGATTTTCAATAAAGTATTTCCTCTTAAAGCGCTCCAGATTGATAGCTAGGGTATATTTGATTTGTCGTAGATTGCTGAGGTTGAGTGAAACTTGTTGGGCGTTCAAAAATAACTGAATCAAATCAGTCAAATACTCTTCGGAAATAGAAGGGAAGGGCCAATCAAGAAAGCTGTAACTTTGGCTAAAGTAGTCCAGATAAAAGGAGCGAATGTCCTCTTCTGCCCCCATCATGTTCAAAGGGGAAGGTTGTATGCTGATGCCATAGTGTTGCGGGAGTTTAGTATTTAGATGTTGGATGATTTCCTGAACTCGTTCGCAACTAATCATAAGTTCCTGACATATTTGGTCAAGAGATTGTTCCTCTTTGAAAAATAGACAGTTCAAAAAAGAATAAGTTGGAGATTGTTCAAAGATAGCAATCCTAGGGTCTAAAGAGTTTCGGGCTTCAAACTGCAACTGAATACCTTCTTTTGCTGATCGAATAAAGAGGTTAGGAAATAATTGCTCAAGTTTAAAAAGGTGTTCTTGCAATTCTTCTGCTGACAGATTCAGAATTTCTGATAAAGATGAATCTTGTATCCAATCCTGGTGTTTGGTTAGTTCTTCCAGTAACACTAGCAGATTTTGTTCTGTTTCAGAAAGCAAAATATCCATAACAAACCTCCTTATATATTTATACATATATATTAAAAGAAAAACCAAGTAAAGTCAAGAAAAACGGGATAAGATAAAATAGGATAACTGTAATTTACTATATTCTTCGTAGATAATTGGGCTGAAAATGGACTTCGTAAATCAATAGTTGAATTCAATTTTTTATAGGAAAAGATTTTGTTAAAAAATCGTTAATCCCCTTGAAAAATCTAGCTAAATAGGGTATAATATGAGTAATCATTTGTCGTAGGTTTTGTCTGAAATATTGTCCAGACAAGGCTCACAGCAGTTAAATCTTCTGAAAAAGTCAGATTTAGCTGCTCTTTTTGTGCTTTTTTTCAGGATTTTAAGCATTTGTAACAAAGACTTAAAGATTCTGAAAATTCATCAAGAGGACACGGTGATAGGGGTTTTTAAAACCATATGACGATTAGAAAGCCTGTTGATAAGGCTTGGAACTTATTTACAAAGGAGAATCATCTTGGCAGGACATGACGTTCAATACGGGAAACATCGTACCCGTCGTAGTTTTTCAAGAATCAAAGAAGTTCTTGACTTACCAAATTTGATTGAAATTCAAACTGACTCATTCAAAGCTTTCCTAGACCACGGTCTTAAGGAAGTGTTTGAAGATGTATTGCCAATTTCAAACTTCACAGACACAATGGAGTTGGAATTTGTTGGATATGAAATCAAGGAACCAAAATATACGCTAGAAGAAGCACGTATCCACGATGCTAGCTACTCAGCACCAATTTTTGTAACCTTCCGCTTGATCAATAAAGAAACAGGCGAAATCAAGACTCAAGAAGTTTTCTTTGGTGATTTCCCAATCATGACAGAAATGGGTACCTTCATCATCAATGGTGGTGAACGTATCATCGTATCTCAGTTGGTCCGCTCACCAGGTGTTTACTTTAACGATAAAGTTGATAAAAACGGTAAAGTGGGCTACGGTTCAACTGTTATCCCTAACCGTGGAGCTTGGTTGGAACTTGAAAGCGACTCAAAAGATATCGCCTATACTCGTATCGACCGCACTCGTAAGATTCCATTTACAACCTTGGTTCGTGCGCTTGGTTTCTCAGGTGATGATGAAATCTTTGATATCTTTGGTGACAGCGAATTGGTTCGCAACACTGTTGAAAAAGATATCCACAAGAATCCAATGGACTCTCGTACAGACGAAGCCTTGAAAGAAATTTACGAACGCCTTCGTCCAGGTGAGCCTAAGACTGCTGAAAGCTCACGTAGCTTGCTTGTAGCTCGTTTCTTTGATCCACGTCGCTATGACTTGGCAGCAGTCGGTCGTTACAAAATCAATAAAAAACTCAATGTTAAAACACGCTTGCTTAACCAAACTATTGCTGAGCCATTGGTAGATCCTGAAACAGGAGAAATCTTGGTAGAAGCTGGTACAATCATGACTCGTAGCGTGATTGAAAGTATTGAAAGCTATTTGGATGGCGACTTGAACAAGATTGTCTACATTCCAAATGATGCTGCTGTAGTGACTGAGCCAGTTGTTCTTCAAAAATTCAAGGTTGTTGCTCCAACTGATCCAGACCGTGTCGTAACGATCATCGGTAATGCTAATCCAGATGACAAGGTTCGTATCGTCACTCCTGCAGATATCCTTGCTGAGATGAGTTACTTCCTCAACTTGGCTGAAGGACTTGGCCGTGTAGATGATATCGACCACCTTGGAAACCGTCGTATCCGTGCGGTTGGTGAATTGCTTGCTAACCAAGTACGTCTTGGACTTTCTCGTATGGAACGTAATGTCCGTGAACGTATGTCTGTTCAGGACAACGAAGTCTTGACACCACAACAAATTATCAATATCCGTCCTGTAACAGCTGCGGTTAAAGAATTCTTTGGTTCATCACAGTTGTCACAGTTCATGGACCAACACAACCCACTTTCTGAGTTGTCTCACAAACGCCGTTTGTCAGCCTTAGGGCCTGGTGGTTTGACTCGTGACCGTGCTGGATATGAAGTACGTGACGTACACTACACTCACTACGGTCGTATGTGTCCAATCGAGACACCTGAAGGGCCTAACATCGGTTTGATCAATAACTTGTCATCTTACGGGCACTTGAACAAATATGGTTTTGTTCAAACGCCATACCGTAAGGTTGACCGTGAAACAGGTGTTGTCACTAACGAAATCGTTTGGTTGACAGCCGATGAAGAAGATGAATTTACGGTAGCGCAGGCTAATTCTCGTCTGAATGAAGATGGAACCTTTGCTGAGAAAGTTGTCATGGGACGTCACCAAGGGGTCAACCAAGAGTATCCAGCTAATGTTGTTGACTACATGGACGTATCACCAAAACAGGTAGTTGCCGTTGCGACAGCATGTATTCCTTTCTTGGAAAACGATGACTCCAACCGTGCCCTCATGGGAGCCAACATGCAACGTCAAGCTGTGCCATTGATTAATCCAAAAGCACCTTACGTTGGTACTGGTATGGAATACCAAGCAGCCCACGATTCAGGAGCTGCTGTGATTGCTCAGTATGACGGTAAAGTTACTTACGCAGATGCTGACAAGGTAGAAGTTCGTCGTGAAGATGGTTCATTGGACGTTTACCACATCCAAAAATTCCGTCGTTCAAACTCAGGTACTGCTTACAACCAACGCACTCTCGTAAAAGTTGGCGATGTCGTTGAAAAAGGCGATTTCATCGCTGACGGACCTTCTATGGAAAATGGAGAAATGGCGCTTGGACAAAACCCAATCGTTGCCTACATGACTTGGGAAGGTTACAACTTCGAGGATGCCGTTATCATGAGCGAACGCTTGGTTAAAGACGATGTCTACACATCTGTCCACCTTGAAGAATACGAATCAGAAACACGCGATACAAAGCTTGGGCCTGAAGAAATCACTCGTGAAATTCCAAACGTTGGTGAAGATGCCCTTAAAGACCTTGACGAAATGGGTATTATCCGTATCGGTGCTGAGGTTAAAGAAGGTGATATCCTTGTAGGTAAAGTAACACCTAAGGGTGAGAAAGACCTTTCAGCTGAAGAACGTCTCTTGCACGCTATCTTCGGAGATAAATCTCGTGAAGTGCGTGATACTTCTCTTCGTGTACCACACGGCGCCGATGGTGTCGTTCGTGATGTTAAGATCTTTACACGTGCAAATGGAGATGAATTGCAATCAGGTGTTAATATGCTGGTTCGCGTCTACATCGCTCAAAAACGTAAGATCAAGGTCGGAGATAAGATGGCCGGACGTCACGGAAATAAAGGGGTTGTCTCTCGTATCGTTCCTGTAGAAGACATGCCTTACCTTCCAGATGGAACTCCAGTCGATATCATGTTGAACCCACTTGGGGTGCCATCACGTATGAATATCGGTCAGGTTATGGAGCTTCACCTTGGTATGGCGGCTCGTACTCTTGGTATTCACATCGCGACACCAGTCTTTGACGGAGCAAGTTCTGAAGACCTTTGGTCAACTGTTAAAGAAGCTGGTATGGATAGCGATGCCAAAACAATCCTTTACGATGGACGTACTGGTGAACCGTTTGATAACCGTGTGTCAGTTGGTGTCATGTACATGATCAAACTCCACCACATGGTTGATGATAAATTGCACGCGCGTTCAGTCGGACCATACTCAACTGTTACCCAACAACCACTCGGAGGTAAAGCTCAGTTTGGTGGACAACGTTTCGGTGAGATGGAGGTTTGGGCTCTTGAAGCCTACGGTGCGTCAAATGTCCTTCAAGAAATCTTGACTTACAAGTCTGACGATATCAACGGACGTTTGAAAGCTTATGAAGCTATTACAAAAGGAAAACCAATTCCAAAACCAGGTGTTCCAGAATCCTTCCGAGTTCTTGTGAAAGAATTGCAATCTCTTGGTCTTGACATGCGTGTCCTAGACGAAGATGACCAAGAAGTGGAACTTCGCGACTTGGATGAAGGAATGGACGAAGATGTCATCCACGTAGATGACCTTGAAAAAGCCCGCGAAAAAGCAGCTCAAGAGGCTAAAGCAGCTTTTGAAGCTGAAGAAGCTGAGAAAGCAACAAAAGCGGAAGAAACAGAAGAAGCTGCTGAAGAATAAGCAGTTCACTTAGAATAGAAAGGGAAGAAATAGTGGTTGATGTAAATCGTTTTAAAAGTATGCAAATCACCCTAGCTTCTCCAAGCAAAGTCCGTTCATGGTCTTATGGAGAAGTCAAAAAACCTGAAACAATCAATTACCGTACGTTGAAACCAGAACGTGAAGGGCTCTTTGATGAAGTCATCTTTGGTCCTACAAAAGACTGGGAATGTGCTTGTGGTAAGTACAAACGCATTCGTTACAGAGGGATTGTTTGTGACCGTTGTGGGGTTGAAGTAACGCGTACAAAAGTTCGTCGTGAGCGTATGGGGCATATCGAGTTGAAAGCTCCTGTATCTCACATCTGGTACTTCAAGGGGATTCCAAGCCGTATGGGCTTGACCCTTGATATGAGCCCTCGTGCCCTCGAGGAAGTTATCTACTTTGCGGCTTATGTGGTGATTGATCCTAAGGATACACCACTTGAGCACAAGTCTATCATGACAGAGCGCGAATACCGTGAGCGCCTGCGTGAGTATGGCTATGGATCATTCGTTGCCAAGATGGGTGCCGAAGCCATCCAAGACCTTTTGAAACAAGTAGATCTTGAAAAAGAAATTGCTGAACTCAAAGAAGAGTTGAAAACAGCTACTGGACAAAAACGTGTCAAAGCTATCCGTCGTTTGGATGTTTTGGATGCCTTTTACAAGTCTGGAAATAAACCTGAATGGATGATTCTCAACATCCTTCCAGTTATTCCACCAGATCTTCGTCCAATGTTGCAGTTGGATGGTGGCCGTTTTGCCTCATCTGACTTGAATGACCTTTACCGCCGTGTTATCAACCGTAACAACCGTTTGGCTCGTTTGCTTGAGTTGAATGCACCAGGTATCATCGTTCAAAATGAGAAGCGTATGCTTCAAGAAGCGGTTGATGCTTTGATTGACAATGGTCGTCGTGGTCGTCCAATCACAGGACCAGGTAGCCGTCCACTGAAATCATTGAGCCACATGCTTAAAGGTAAACAAGGACGCTTCCGTCAAAACTTGCTCGGTAAACGTGTTGACTTCTCAGGACGTTCCGTTATCGCCGTTGGTCCAACTCTTAAGATGTACCAATGTGGTGTGCCACGTGAAATGGCGATCGAACTCTTTAAACCATTCGTGATGCGTGAAATCGTTGCCCGTGATATCGTGCAAAACGTCAAAGCGGCTAAACGCTTGGTGGAACGCGGAGATGAGCGTATCTGGGATATCCTTGAAGAAGTGATCAAAGAACACCCAGTGCTTTTGAACCGCGCACCGACCCTTCACCGTTTGGGTATCCAAGCCTTCGAGCCAGTCTTGATTGATGGTAAGGCCCTTCGCTTGCACCCACTTGTCTGTGAAGCCTACAATGCCGACTTTGACGGGGACCAAATGGCCATCCACGTACCGCTTTCAGAAGAAGCCCAAGCAGAAGCTCGTATCTTGATGCTCGCTGCTGAGCACATCTTGAACCCGAAAGATGGTAAACCAGTTGTTACTCCATCTCAGGATATGGTTTTGGGTAACTACTACTTGACCATGGAAGAAGCTGGTCGTGAAGGTGAAGGAATGGTCTTCAAGGACCGTGACGAAGCGGTTATGGCTTACCGTAATGGTTATGTTCACCTCCATTCACGTGTTGGTATTGCAACAGACAGCCTCAACAAGCCTTGGACAGAAGAGCAAAAACATAAGGTCTTGCTTACAACAGTTGGTAAAATCCTCTTCAACGATATCATGCCAGAGGGTCTACCATACTTGCAAGAACCAAATAATGCCAACTTGACAGAAGGTGTTCCAGCCAAATACTTCTTGCCACTTGGTGGAGATATCAAGGAAGCTATCAGCAAACTTGAACTCAACCCTCCATTCAAGAAGAAAAACCTTGGAAATATCATTGCTGAAATCTTCAAACGTTTCCGTACGACAGAAACTTCTGCCTTGCTTGACCGTATGAAGAACCTTGGTTACCACCACTCAACTCTTGCAGGATTGACAGTGGGGATTGCCGATATCCCAGTCGTTGACGACAAGGCTGAAATCATTGAAGAATCACACAAACGTGTAGAACAAATCACAAAACAATTCCGTCGTGGTATGATCACAGACGACGAGCGTTACAATGCTGTTACAGCTGAATGGCGTGCTGCCCGTGAAAAACTAGAGAAACGTTTGATTGCCAACCAAGATCCTAAGAACCCAATCGTTATGATGATGGACTCTGGAGCCCGTGGTAACATCTCAAACTTCTCACAGCTTGCCGGTATGCGTGGTCTGATGGCTGCTCCGAACGGACGTATCATGGAATTGCCAATCCTTTCAAACTTCCGTGAAGGTTTGTCAGTACTCGAAATGTTCTTCTCAACTCACGGTGCCCGTAAAGGTATGACCGATACGGCCCTTAAGACAGCCGACTCAGGTTACTTGACTCGTCGTTTGGTTGACGTTGCCCAAGACGTTATCATCCGTGAGGACGACTGTGGAACAGACCGTGGTCTCTTGATCCGCTCTATCGCAGAAGGAAAAGAGATGATCGAGTCTCTTGAAGAACGTCTCAACGGTCGTTACACTAAGAAAACTGTTAAACATCCAGAAACTGGTGCAGTGATCATCGGTCCAAATGAGTTGATTACAGAAGACAAGGCGCGTGAAATTGTCAATGCTGGTGTGGAAGAAGTAACTATCCGCTCTGTATTTACATGTAACACTCGTCATGGTGTCTGCCGTCACTGTTACGGTATCAACTTGGCGACTGGTGATGCGGTTGAAGTTGGTGAAGCAGTTGGTACAATCGCTGCCCAATCTATCGGGGAACCTGGTACACAGCTTACAATGCGTACCTTCCACACGGGTGGGGTTGCCTCAAATACCGATATCACTCAGGGTCTTCCTCGTGTCCAAGAAATCTTTGAAGCTCGCAATCCTAAAGGGGAAGCGGTTATCACAGAGGTTAAAGGACAAGTTACAGCTATCGAAGAAGATGCCTCAACTCGTACTAAGAAAGTCTTTGTTAAGGGTGAAACTGGCGAAGGTGAGTACGTCGTTCCATTTACAGCTCGTATGCGTGTTGAAGTTGGAGACCAAGTAGCGCGTGGTGCTGCTCTTACAGAAGGTTCTATCCAACCAAAACGTCTCCTTGCAGTCCGTGATGTCTTGTCAGTTGAAACTTATCTTCTCGGTGAAGTACAAAAAGTTTACCGTAGCCAAGGGGTAGAAATCGGTGACAAACACATCGAGGTAATGGTTCGTCAAATGATCCGTAAAGTGCGTGTCATGGATCCAGGTGACACAGATCTTCTCATGGGTACCCTCATGGATATCAATGACTTTACAGATGCTAACAAAGATGTCCTTATCGCAGGTGGAGTTCCAGCGACAGGTCGCCCAGTTCTTATGGGAATTACCAAAGCCTCACTTGAAACCAACAGTTTCTTGTCAGCGGCTTCCTTCCAGGAAACAACTCGTGTCCTTACTGACGCGGCTATCCGTGGTAAGAAAGACCATCTCCTTGGACTCAAGGAAAATGTTATCATCGGTAAGATCATCCCAGCAGGTACTGGTATGGCCCGTTACCGCAACCTTGAACCACATGCTATCAACGAAGAAGAATACCTTAATCCTCCAGTAGAGGAAGAAGGAAATGAAGAAACAACAGAAGTAGTTGTGGATACTGCCGTTGAAACTGTGGAAGAAACAGTAGAATAAAAGAGAATGAGAGAGCCTTCGGGTTCTCTTTCTCTTTTCTGAAAACTTTCTCCATTTTTTCATGAAATGTGGTAAAATAATACTCAATGAAAATCAAAGAGCAAACTAGGAAACTAGCCGCAGGTTGCTCAAAGCACTGCTTTGAGGTTGTAGATAGAACTGACGAAGTCAGTAACCATACCTACGGCAAGGCGACGTTGACGTGGTTTGAAGAGATTTTCGAAGAGTATAAAAGAAAGAAGCTGACAAAGGAGACAGGTATGGAAGAAACATTTTTTATCATTAAACCAGACGGTGTAAAAAGAGGATTAGTGGGGGAGGTGTTGAAACGCATCGAACAACGTGGATTTACAATCGAAAAATTGGAGTTGCGTACAAAGGTTTCAGAAGAGTTGATTGACCAGCACTATCAGGACTTGGTTGGTCAAAGTTTTTACCCACCGATTCGTGAATTTATGACTTCAGGACCGATCCTTGTAGGTATCATTTCTGGTCCCAAAGTAATCGAAACTTGGCGGACTATGATGGGTGCGACTAGTCCAGAAGAAGCTTTACCAGGAACTATTCGAGGTGATTTTGCAAAAGCGACTGGAGAAAATGAGGTTATCCAAAATGTTGTACATGGTTCAGATTCAGAAGAGTCAGCTAAGAGAGAAATTGCTCTTTGGTTTGAAGAAAAATAGTAAAAGTTTGATGTAAGGGTTACTTGCATCAAATTTTTTACATTTTAGAGTCGAAAACTGACAGTTGAGAAATCTACTAATAATGGAAAGGGATTCTGGCATATAATAAGAGCAAGTAAGGGGGAAAATGATGGGAAAAATGAAAAAGCAAATCCGTATTTTGTTATTGCTGACTGTTTTTGGGCTTTGTGCTTGTTCTTGTTTAAGTTTATCGACCTGGACCTTGATGTTAAATCACAACTGTTTCTATTATTTAGTTGGCATGTTGCTACTTGCGAGTATTGGGGTAGGATTAAATTACTATAAAGGGCAACAAAATCAATATTATTCAGTTTTTAGAGCAGATAAGAAACAACTCTTGTATACTCTGTTACTCTTAGTAAACATTTTAGGTTTAGCTTTAATTGTCATAGAACATCTCCTTGAAGGAAATGCATCCGTGGAAGAGTTTGTGGAAGTATTTCTACCGAGTTTCTTTTTCTTATTCGGTGTTGACTTGTTAGTCTTTCTGCCTATGCAGAAGTATGTACATGGATTGAAAAAGATTTTGGGTAAAAAGGGACTCTGTTTTATCAGTGGACTAGCTATTTTAATCGTTCTCAAAAATCCTTGGTCAATATTATCCATGACATTTTATATTGCCTTGGGAATGTTTTTCCTAGGATTGTTGGTACCAAAAGTTATTCGCTGGGAAGTTTCGTTTTATAGCCATTTGATGAGAGATATATTATTAGTTGTCTTTTTACTGTTCCTATTTTAAAATCAGAACAAGAGCCAGTTCAGGTCTCATAATTCATAGTTTGGAATTTACAGATAATATCTCGACAAAGAATAACTTTTTGGTATAATAGAAATATGTACACTAAAAGCGAAGAAGAGTTACAGTCCTTAGGTGAACGTTTGGGCTGTTTATTAGAAAAGAATGATGTCTTCATTTTAACTGGAGAACTGGGTGCAGGTAAAACAACCTTTACAAAAGGCCTTGCTAAGGGATTACAGATTTCTCAGATGATTAAGAGTCCGACCTATACTATCGTGAGAGAGTATGAAGGTCGTCTTCCGCTTTACCACTTAGATGTTTATCGTATTGAAGGAGATGCTGATTCTATTGACTTGGATGAATTTCTCTTTGGTGGTGGAGTGACTGTCATCGAGTGGGGAAATCTTCTAGGTGATGCTTTGCCAGATACTTATTTAGAATTGGAAATTCTAAAAGAGGAAGATGGTCGCAGATTAAACTTCAAAGCCAAAGGTTTGCGAGCTGAGAAATTGTTAGAGGAGCTTCAACATGGAGTATGAATTGCTCATTAGGGAAGCAGAAGTTGAAGATGCGGTTGCCTTAGTATCATTTTTAAATCGTGTAAGTGTAGAAACAGATTTTACCAGTCTAGACGGAGATGGTATTCTCTTGACCAGTGAGGAGATGGCAATATTCCTCAACAAGCAAGCTAGTTGGGACAATCAGATAACCTTACTTGCATTCTTAAATGATAAAATTGCTGGTATTGTAAATATTACAGCTGACCAGCGCAAGAGAGTCCGTCATATTGGAGATCTCTTTATTGTGATTGGTAAGAAATATTGGAATAATGGACTGGGAAGTTTATTGCTTGAAGAAGTCGTAGAATGGGCGCAGGCAAGTGGTATTCTTCGTAGACTTCAACTCACTGTCCAAACTCGTAATCTGGCGGCAGTTCATTTATATCAAAAGCATGGTTTTGTAATTGAGGGTAGACAAGAGCGCGGTGCGTACATAGAAGAAGGGGACTTTATCGATGTTTACCTGATGGGTAGACTGATAGATTAGTAGAAATATGGTTAAAAAAATTATTGGAATGGTGCTAGCTTTTCTAGCTGTGACAGTTTTGGGTGTGGGTGTCTTTGCTTATACCATTTATCAGCAAGGCACACAAACTTTATCAAAAACATATAAAAAGATTGGGGAAGAAACCAAGGTTATCGAAGCAACTGAACCCATGACTATTCTGTTGATGGGAGTTGATACTGGGAATGTGGAACGTACGGATCAGTGGGCTGGAAATAGTGACAGTATGATTTTGCTGACCGTTAATCCTCACACAAAGAAAACCATGATGTTGAGTTTGGAACGTGATATTCTGACTAAAATTCAGCATAAAGATGGGCGGATTGAGGAAGCAAAATTGAATGCTGCCTATGCTGGAGGAGGTGCAGAATTAGCTATCTCAACTATTCAGAAGATGATGAACATTCATATTGACCGCTATATTATGGTCAATATGCAAGGTTTGCAACAATTAGTCGATGCGGTAGGGGGAGTTACTGTCAATAATACTCTAGGTTTTCCGATTTCCATTAGTGATCAAGAGGAATTTAACACCATTTCTATTGGTGTTGGGCAGCAAACTCTAAATGGAGAAGAAGCGCTTGTTTATTCTCGCATGCGTTACCAGGATCCAGAAGGGGACTACGGACGTCAAAAGAGACAACGTGAAGTCATTCAAAAAGTTGTTGAAAAAGTTCTTAGTTTGAATAGTGTCAGTCACTACCAATCTATTTTAAAAGCTCTAAGCACTAATATGCAGACTAATATTGATTTATCTGCAAAAAGTATTCCAAGCTTGTTAGGCTACAAGGATTCGTTTAAAACTATTGAATCACAACAGTTGAAGGGTGAGGGAGAGATGTTGCAAGGTATTTCTTATCAGATTGTTTCTAGAGAGCATATGTTGGAAGTGCAGAATATATTGCGACGTTCTTTGGGACAAGAAGAAGTCACTCAGCTTGAAACAAATGTTGTCTTATTTGAAGATTTGTTTGGACGGTTGCCTGTTGATAATGGGGATAATCAACAACAAGGCGTCTTTGTAACAAATGAAGTAGAATAGTTCGTTTTTTGATACAAATAAAAAATCAATCGTGGGAAATTTCCTGCGATTTTTTCAAAAAAATACGAATAGATAGGTAGGAGGAAACATGAAAGCAGAAATCATTGCTGTTGGAACAGAGATTTTGACAGGACAGATTGTTAATACCAATGCTCAGTTTTTGTCGGAAAAACTAGCAGAAATTGGAGTAGACGTATATTTTCAGACGGCTGTAGGAGACAATGAAGCTCGTCTCTTGTCTTTGCTTGAGATTGCCAGTCAACGTAGTAGTCTGGTGATTTTGACAGGTGGTTTGGGACCGACTGAGGATGACTTAACCAAACAAACTCTAGCTAAATTTTTAGGGAAAGAATTAGTCTTCGATCTTCAGGCTCAGGAGAAGTTGGATGTCTTTTTTGCCCAGCGACCAGACTATGCCCGAACACCGAATAACGAAAGACAAGCTCAACTTGTAGAAGGAGCGACTCCGCTACCAAACGAAACAGGAATGGCTGTGGGGGGGATATTGGAAGTCGATGGAGTGACCTATGTCGTCCTTCCAGGTCCACCAAGTGAATTAAAACCCATGGTTTTAAACCAACTTCTACCTAAGTTGATGACAGGGAGCAAGCTATATTCCCGAGTTCTTCGTTTCTTTGGAATTGGCGAAAGTCAGCTGGTGACCATTTTGGCTGATTTGATTGATAATCAAACAGATCCGACCTTGGCTCCTTATGCCAAGACAGGAGAGGTAACCCTGCGTCTGTCAACAAAAGCTAGTGGTCAAGAAGAGGCGAATCAAGCGCTGGCTATCTTGGAAAATCAAATCTTAGGTCATCAAACCTTTGAAGGTCTTTCTTTGCGAGAACTTTGCTATGGTTATGGGGAAGAGTCTAGTTTGGCCAGCATTGTCGTAGAAGAACTGAAAAAGCAAGGGAAAACTATCACGGCTGCAGAGAGTTTGACGGCAGGTCTTTTTCAAGCTAGGGTAGCGGATTTTTCGGGTGCTTCAAGTATATTTAAGGGTGGTTTTGTAACCTATAGCTTGGAGGAAAAATCAAAGATGTTGGATATTCCTATTAAGTATTTGGAAGAACATGGTGTGGTGTCTGAATTTACAGCTCAGAAGATGGCTGAGCAGGCACGAATAAAGACCCAGTCTGATTTTGGAATTAGTTTGACTGGAGTAGCAGGACCGGATAGCTTAGAAGGGCACCCAGCTGGGACAGTCTTCATAGGCTTGGCACAGGAGCATGAAACTGAGGTCATCAAGGTTAATATTAGAGGCAGAAGTCGAGCAGATGTACGTCACATTGCGGTTATGCATGCCTTTAACCTAGTTCGCAAGGCTTTATTAAGTGACTAACTTTTGATATAATAGTAGATAGGTCTGAGGACCATTAGAATGTAGGAGAATAGAATGGCGAAAAAACCAAAAAAATTAGATGAAATTTCAAAAAAATTCGGGGCAGAACGTGAAAAAGCCTTGAATGACGCTCTTAAATTGATTGAGAAAGACTTTGGTAAGGGTTCAATCATGCGTTTGGGTGAACGTGCCGAGCAAAAGGTGCAAGTGATGAGCTCAGGTTCTTTGGCTCTTGACATTGCCCTTGGTTCAGGTGGTTATCCTAAGGGACGTATCATCGAAATCTACGGACCAGAGTCATCTGGTAAGACGACGGTTGCCCTTCATGCAGTTGCACAAGCGCAAAAAGAAGGTGGTATTGCAGCCTTTATCGATGCGGAACATGCCCTTGATCCAGCTTATGCTGCGGCCCTTGGGGTCAACATTGACGAATTGCTCTTGTCACAACCAGACTCAGGAGAGCAAGGTCTTGAGATTGCAGGAAAATTGATTGACTCAGGTGCTGTAGATCTTGTCGTGGTCGACTCAGTTGCGGCTCTTGTCCCTCGTGCGGAAATTGATGGAGATATCGGAGATAGCCACGTTGGTTTGCAGGCTCGTATGATGAGCCAGGCTATGCGTAAACTTGGTGCTTCTATCAATAAAACCAAAACAATTGCCATCTTTATCAACCAATTGCGTGAAAAAGTTGGGGTCATGTTTGGAAATCCAGAAACAACTCCTGGTGGACGTGCTCTGAAATTCTACGCATCAGTCCGTTTGGATGTTCGTGGAAGCACACAAATCAAGGGAACTGGTGACCAAAAAGACACCAATGTCGGTAAAGAAACTAAAATCAAGGTCGTGAAAAACAAGGTAGCTCCACCATTTAAGGAAGCCTTCGTTGAAATCATGTACGGAGAAGGGATTTCTAAGACTGGTGAACTTTTGAAGATCGCAAGCGATTTGGATATCATCAAAAAAGCAGGAGCTTGGTACTCTTACAAGGATGAAAAAATCGGGCAAGGTTCTGAAAATGCTAAGAAATACTTGGCAGATCACCCAGAAGTCTTTGATGAGATTGACCATCAAGTCCGTGTTCAATTTGGTTTGGTTGATGGAGAAGAAGCTTCTGTAGAAGGTGTTGAAACTAAAAAAGACGAAGCAGTTCAAGCAGATTCTGTGAATGAAGAAGTAACTCTTGACCTAGGCGACGAGCTTGAAATCGAAATTGAAGAATAATACTCTTCGAAAATCAAATCCAAACCACGTTAGCTTCGCCTTGCCGTACTCAAGTACTGTCTGTGGCTAGCTTCCTAGTTTGCTTTTTGATTTTCATTGAGTATAAGCTGTCAAAGTAGTGGAGGAATCCACTGCTTTTTTGTTGCCTTGTTCTGGTTTTCAGCTCACGCATAGTTTGCTGTTTCTTGTCGCTCCTCTAGAAAGCTGATATAATAGCCTTATGAATAAAAAACGAACAGTGGATCTGATTCATGGTCCTATTCTTCCCTCGCTCTTAAGCTTTGCCTTCCCAATCCTGCTGTCCAATATTTTTCAACAGCTCTATAACACTGCTGATGTCTTGATTGTTGGACGATTTCTTGGACAAGATTCTTTGGCTGCGGTTGGGGCAACAACTGCCATTTTTGACTTGATTATAGGCTTTACACTTGGTGTTGGTAATGGGATGGGGATTGTCATTGCCCGTTATTATGGGGCTCGAAATTTTACTAAAATCAAGGAAGCGGTAGCAGCCACCTGGATTTTAGGTGCTCTTTTGAGTGTTGTGATTATGTTGCTGGGCTTTCTTGGCTTGTATCCTCTCTTGCAATACCTAGATACCCCTGCTGAAATCCTCCCTCAGTCCTATCAATATATTTCTATGATTGTGACCTGTGTCGGTGTCAGCTTTGCCTATAATCTTTTTGCAGGTTTGTTGCGGTCTATTGGTGACAGTCTGGCTGCACTTGGTTTTCTGATTTTCTCTGCCCTTGTCAATGTAGTTCTTGACTTGTATTTCATTACACAACTGCAGTTAGGAGTTCAATCGGCAGGACTTGCAACTATTATTTCGCAGGGGCTGTCAGCTGTACTTTGTTTCTGCTATATCCGAAAGAATGTACCTGAACTACTCCCTCAACTCAAACATTTTAAGTGGAATAAGGCTTTATACACGGATCTTTTGGAGCAAGGCTTGGCTATGGGCTTGATGAGTTCCATTGTGTCCATCGGCAGTGTGATTTTACAGTCTTCTGTCAATACCTTTGGAGCCGTGATTATTAGTGCCCAGACGGCAGCTCGACGCATTATGGCCTTCGCCCTTCTTCCTATGACCGCTATTTCTGCTTCGATGACGACCTTTGCTTCGCAGAATCTTGGTGCCAAGCGACCAGACCGCATTGTTCAAGGACTTCGAATCGGCAGTCGTTTGAGTATGTTCTGGGCAGTTTTTGTTTGTGTCTTCCTCTTTTTTGCCAGTCCCACCTTGGTTTCCTTCTTGGCTAGTTCGACAGATGGTTACTTGATAGAAAATGGTAGTCTCTATCTGCAAATCAGTTCAGCCTTTTATCCTATTTTGAGTCTCTTGTTGATTTATCGCAATTGCTTGCAGGGCTTGGGGCAAAAGGTCCTTCCTCTGGTTTCCAGCTTTATTGAACTAATCGGAAAAATCGCTTTTGTGGTCTTGATTATTCCTTGGGCAGGATATAAGGGTGTTATCCTTTGTGAACCTCTTATCTGGGTTGCCATGACCATTCAACTCTACTTTTCACTGTTCCGTCATCCCTTGATAAAAGAAGGCAAGGCCATCTTGACAACAAAACTGTCATCATAGCTGGATTTGCTAAATAAAATCCGTTTCCTCTAGTGAAAATCGAAAAAACTTGTGTTATAATAAGAAAGATTAAAATGTGAAAAAAGGAGATTCCTAATGGGACGTAAATGGGCCAATATCGTAGCCAAGAAAACGGCTAAAGATGGAGCTAACTCTAAAGTATATGCAAAATTTGGTGTAGAAATCTATGTAGCAGCTAAAAAAGGTGATCCAGATCCAGAATCAAACTCAGCCTTGAAATTCGTTATCGACCGTGCTAAACAAGCCCAAGTGCCAAAACACGTTATCGATAAAGCTTTGGATAAGGCTAAAGGAAACACAGACGAAACCTTTACAGAAGGACGTTACGAAGGTTTTGGACCAAATGGTTCTATGTTGATCGTGGATACTTTGACTTCAAACGTTAACCGTACAGCGGCTAATGTCCGTGCAGCCTTTGGTAAAAACGGCGGAAACATGGGTGCTTCAGGTTCGGTTTCATACCTCTTTGACAACAAAGGAGTTATCGTATTTGCAGGTGAAGATGCCGATGCAGTCTTTGAGCAATTGCTTGAAGCAGATGTGGATGTGGATGATGTAGAAGCAGAAGAAGGTACAATCACAGTTTACACAGCTCCAACAGACCTTCACAAGGCTATCGTTGCCCTTCGTGAGTCTGGTATTGAAGAGTTCCAAGTTACTGAATTGGAAA
This sequence comes from uncultured Streptococcus sp., assembly GCA_963518235.1. Taxonomy (GTDB): domain Bacteria; phylum Bacillota; class Bacilli; order Lactobacillales; family Streptococcaceae; genus Streptococcus. The sequence goes on from CAUQIP010000009.1 coordinate 29,982, forward strand.
TGATTCCTCAGTCAGAAGTGGAATTGTCAGGCGAAGACCTTGAAACCTTTGAAAAACTTTTCAGCGTTCTTGAAGACGACGAAGATGTGCAAAAGATCTACACAAACGTAGATGGGTTCTAATTTAACCTAGAGAACATGATCCTAAGTGATAAGCTCACTTGGGATTTTTTTAATCAAGAAGATAGTTCTCTAGGAAACTTTTTCTTGACATCTCTTTTCAAAGTGGTAAAATAGTTCTCATGAAAATTTATTTAGTTCCTAGGAGAACTAAATGTGATAGTTAGAAAGGAGTTAGTATGGATAAACCGATGTTAGTCTTTAAGCGTTTTGGTCATCAGATTCACCTCATGGTACAAAAGGAAGCCAAACGTTGCGGCATTGAATTTATGGGTGGACCGCAAGGTCAGGTTGTGCGTTTTTTGGATAATCGTGAGAAAAACCAAGACTTGGTCTTGATTAAAGATATCGAGCAGGAACTCAATATTACCAAGTCTGTTGCTAGTAACCTGGTCAAGCGTATGGTGCAAAATGGTTTGGTGGAATTGGAGGTGAGTCCTAGCGATAAGCGGGCAAAATTTGTTCGTTTGACGGACAAAGCACGTTCTCAAATGAAGCAGGTTAAGGCTTTTTTTGAACGCATAGACAAGCAGTTGATGGAAGACATTGATGAAGATGAATTACTAATTTTTGAGAAAGTTCTCGGTCAACTACAGGCAAATATCAAGGGAATAGGAGGAGAGAATGAAGAAATTAGCCAAACGAATTAGTAGAAAAGAATGGGGGATGATTTTACTAGCCATTCTCTTTACCTGCTTTTCGGTCTATCTAGAGTTGGAAGTGCCGACCTATATCTCTAAAATCACGGATTTGCTTGGAACTCAGGGAACCGGCTTGGATGAGTTGTGGCAGCCGGCAAGCATGATGGTGGGAATGTCCTTTCTTGCCTTCTTGTCCGCAGTTGCAGTTGGATTTTTTGCGTCCAGAGTGGCTGCTTCATATACTAGTAGGTTGAGAAGTGATATTTTTAACCGAGTTTTAGACTACTCGCAGACAGAGATTAAGAAATTCTCTATTCCCAGTCTCCTAACTCGTACCACCAATGACATTACTCAGGTTCAGATGTTGATTACCATGGGCTTGCAAGTAGTTACGCGTGGTCCGATTATGGCTATCTGGGCTATCGGGAAGATTTTAGGTCATTCAGAATACTGGCTCTGGGCCGTACTTGTGGCAGTGATTGTCAACGTCCTGATGACGACAGTTTTGATGACGCTAGCCTTTCCAAAACAGTCCTTGATTCAAAGTCTGACTGATAAACTGAATAGTATTACTCGTGAAAGTTTAACAGGTATTCGCGTCGTTCGTGCCTACAATGCTGAAAAGTACCAAGACGAAAAATTTGCAGCAGCAAATGATGAATTGACCCGTTTGAATTTGTTTGTAAACCGTCTTATGGCCATTTTGAATCCCATCATGATGGGGATTTCAAGTGGTTTGAGTGTGGCGATTTACTGGATTGGTGCCTATGTGATTAACGATGCTGCTCCGACAGCGCGTCTGCCTCTCTTTAGTGACATGGTTGTTTTCATGTCTTATGCCATGCAGGTTGTTATGGGATTCCTTCTCATGGGGGCGCTCTTCATCGTTCTTCCCCGAACTATGGTCTCTGCTAAGCGGATTAATCAAGTTTTAGATTTGCATTCTTCTATCCAAAACCCTGCTCAAGTGCAGCTGGCTGATGAAAACCTCAAAGGTCAGGTCGAGTTTAAGGATGTGACCTTCCGCTATGCGGCAAATTCGGAGGCGGTTATTGAGAATGTTAGCTTTAGAGCAGCAGCTGGTCAAACAGTGGCCTTTATTGGTTCAACAGGTTCTGGTAAATCTACTCTAGTCAATCTGATTCCACGTTTCTACGACGTGTCAGTAGGAGAAATTCTGGTGGACGGTGTCAATGTTCAAGACTATGACTTGAATGATTTGCGCAACAAGGTTGGTTATATTCCTCAGAAAACGGTTCTCTTTTCAGGTGATGTTAAGGGCAATTTAGACTTTGGACAGAGTCAAGAAACACCGCTTAGTGAGCAGGCTATGTGGCAAGCTCTGGAATTAGCCCAGTCTAAGAGCTTTATCGAAGACAAGGAAGCGGGCTTAGAGTCAGAAGTAGCCCAAGGAGGAACCAACTTCTCAGGTGGTCAAAGACAGCGTCTGGCCATTGCGCGTGCCTTGGCTCGGAAGCCAGAAATCCTCATCTTTGATGACTCCTTCTCAGCCTTGGACTACAAGACAGACCGTGTCCTACGCCAAGAGCTAGCAGAGAAAACAAAATCTATGACCAAGCTTATCGTCGCACAGCGTATTTCAACGATTATGGATGCAGATTTGATTTTGGTCTTGGATCAAGGTAAAGTCGTGGGACAAGGCACCCACAAGGAACTTCTAGCTAATAACGAAGTTTACCAAGAAATTGCCTATTCACAACTATCGAAGGAGGAATTGGAACATGGAAAATAAAAAAATGTCTCTCTGGAAACAGAGTAAACCCTATCTTGCAGGTCTCCAGTTTGCCCTTCTGATCGCCTTTCTAGCAACAATCCTATCCAATATCATTACTGTATATGGTCCAACTCGCATCAAGGAAATGACTAATATTATTGCCAGTGGTCTGGAAACAAGTGTGGATGTCGCGGCGGTTGCAGCTATTGGTAGTTTTTTGGCCGTCATCTATGTAATTGGGCTTCTATCAAATTATTTGCAGGCCTTTCTGTTTACAACAACCATTCAACATTTTTCAGAGCGTTTGAGAAGAGCGATTGCAGAGAAAATTAATCGCCTTCCATTGGGATATTTTGATGGACATTCTCAAGGAGATACCTTGTCTCGTGTAACCAATGACGTTGACACGGCAGCCCAGTCCCTTAATCAAAGTCTGGGAACAGTTCTTTCATCTAGTTTATTAGTCTTAGCAGTCTTGGTAACCATGTTTGGGATGAACTGGATTTTAGCCTTGGTGACGGTTGTGTCAACTCTTATCGGTTTTGCTTTCGTGTCTGTCTTTATGGGCAAATCGCAGAGCTTCTTTAAGAGTCAGCAACAGGATTTGGCAGCTGTCAATGGCTATGTGGAGGAAATGTACTCTGGCCATAATGTGGTGACCAGTTACAATGCTATCGAGAGCACGAAAGAAGAGTTTGCGAAATTAAACCATCGTCTGTATGACAGTATCTGGAAATCTCAGTTTATTTCAGGGATTATGATGCCGATTATGATGTTTATTGGGAACTTTAGCTATGCCTTGGTGATTATCGTTGGTGCAGCCTTGGCTCTGAATGGGCAGATTAGTATCGGGATTATCGTTGCCTTTATGGCCTACGTTCGTATCTTTTCTCAGCCTCTTTCACAAATTGCTCAAGGGATTACTAGTCTTCAGCAGGCTAATGCAGCCATGGGACGTGTCTTCGAATTCCTAGCTGAAGAGGAGATGGAAGATGAATCCCATAAAGAAAGACAATTGAGCGATATGAAAGGTCAAGTAGTCTTTGATCGAGTCTCCTTTGGTTATACACCAGAGCGAACCATTATTCATGACTTTTCTGCGACAGCTCATGCAGGTCAAAAGGTTGCCATTGTTGGACCGACCGGAGCTGGTAAGACAACCATTGTCAATCTTTTGATGAAGTTCTATGAGATTGATAAGGGCAGTATCCGCATCGATGGTGTGAATACCAAGGAGATGAGGCGTTCGGAAGTACACGATGCCTTTTCAATGGTCTTGCAGGACACCTGGCTATTTGAAGGAAGCATTCGCGACAATCTTATCTATAACCAGACAGGTATTAGTGATGAGCGCGTGATTGAAGCCAGCAAGGCTGTAGGGATTCACCACTTTATCATGACCCTACCAGATGGTTACGATACCGTCTTGGACGACACAGTGACCTTGTCTGTCGGACAAAAACAACTCTTGACCATTGCTCGTGCTTTGCTGAAAGATGCGCCACTCCTAATTTTGGATGAGGCGACCTCTTCGGTTGATACTCGTACTGAGGAATTGATTCAGAAAGCTATGGACCGATTGATGGAGGGAAGAACTTCCTTTGTAATCGCCCACCGCTTGTCTACTATCCGAAATGCTGACTTGATTCTTGTCATGAAAGATGGCAATATCATTGAGCAAGGCAATCATGATGAGTTGATGGCACAAGGAGGCTTCTACGCTGACCTCTATAACAGTCAGTTTACAGAAGATGAAGCGGAAGAATAAACCAAAAGAAGGCTTGACGGCCTTCTTTTTCTGCACTATACTAGAAGACAAGTGCTTCCCTGCAAGCAAAATTTGAGTAAGTGATGAGAAAATATATGAAAAATTATCAAGAATGGTATGACCACATCGCTGGTAACATTAAAAATAAGCCCTTTCTTCTGAGCTTGTTAAAATCTTTCAATCGGTTGATGACAGTAGTCATGCCTATAGTTTATTTGACCTTGTTAGTCACTACCTATCTCCAACAAGGATTTGGTAAACAGGTCTTGATCTATGTGTGTATCCCTGCGTCAGGCTTTGTGATTTTGTCCTTTCTTCGTAAGAAAATCAATGCCCCTAGGCCTTATGAGGAATGGGATATTAAACCCTTGCTTGACAGAGATAGTCCTGGTCAGTCTATGCCCAGTCGTCATGTCTTTTCAGCAACCATTATCTCCATGGCTTGCTTACATGCTAGTCTATCTGTAGGTTTAATCTTGTTGATCTTATCAGCCATCCTCGGTCTAGTAAGAGTCCTAGGGGGAGTGCATTATCCCAAGGATGTAGTGGTTGGTTATATTTGTGGTCTTATGTGGGGGATGATTTTCTTTCTATTTTGACTTGTAAGTTAAGGTGATCTTAGAACCACTTACGGGTCTAAAGTAACCACTTGCTTTTTTGCTCTTGTTTTCTTATTTTACCTTTGATATAGTAGAGTCAGAAAGGAGATGGAATGAAGTTACGAATCGAAATTGACAGCAATTTAGAGGAAACTGAAATTGTCATCAAGGCAGCGGCTTTGACAGATGAGATTGCGGATTTACAGCGGCTCTTGCAAGAGTCCAAGTCTCCTAGGTTGATTTTTTACAAGGGGACGGGTGAATATTATCTGGACTTGTCGGAAATTCTCTTCTTTGAGACAGAAGGGAACAAGATTTATGCCCATACCCAGAAAGATGCCTACGAAGTTCGGCTTAAACTCTATGAGTTAGAGTCTATCCTTCCTCGCTATTTCAGTCGGGTATCCAAGTCAACTATTGCTAATATTCGGCAAATCTATTCGGTGGACAAGTCCTTTTCAGGAACGGGCACCATTTCCTTTTATCAGACCCACAAGGAGGTTCATGTCTCACGACATTACCAATCCCTCCTAAAAGAAAATCTAAGAAACATGAGGTAAGAACATGAAAAAGAAAGCATTTGGTATTGTGTTGCTTATTTTGGCGGCTTTAATATTATTACAAGGGAATTTTGGAATCCCTTCACTCGGTGGGCAAATTTGGCCCTTGCTTGGTATTGCATTTTTTGCCTATCAATCAGTTGGGGCTTTGTTGCGTCGTCACTTAACTTCAGCCTCTTTTACAGCCCTAGTGGCCTTAATGATTGCTAACCACTTTTATGGCATTTTACCAATTCCCACTCAGTCATTGTTCTGGGCAAGTATTTTAATCGTAATGGGTGTCAGCGCACTCACTCATTCTAACAGAACTTGGAATGGGAAAAAATGGTGGTATGATGATAAAAAGACCATTCTTACAGATAAGGAAGTTGCTTTTGGGACTGGGACTTTCTACAAGCAAGAGCAAGAATTGGTAGAAGATCAAGTAGAAGTTGGTTTTGGCAATGCCAAGATATATTATGACAATGCAGAGATTTTAGGAGATACCGCAACCCTGAAAGTGGAAGTTGGTTTTGGCAATGCAGTTATCTATGTTCCCCAACATTGGAGAGTTGATTTGAAGGTGGAAACTTTCTGTGGTGTAGCCAAGGCAGATACTCCTCTAGCCCCAACCAGCAAAACCTTGATTATCCGTGGAGATGTGGCCTTTGGGAAGTTGGGGATTGTCTACGTTAAATAAAAAAATCTTCTAATTCCCTTGCAAAAATGAAGAAAGTGTGATAACATAGTACGGTATGTGGTGCTAGCACATCCGCTATATTAGATCTAATAGGAGGAAAACACAATGGCTAAAGTATGTTATTTTACAGGTCGTAAGACTGTATCAGGAAACAACCGTTCACACGCGATGAACCAAACAAAACGTGCCGTAAAACCAAACCTTCAAAAAGTTACTGTTCTTATCGATGGTAAACCTAAAAAAGTTTGGGCTTCAGCTCGTGCTTTGAAATCAGGTAAAGTTGAACGCGTTTAATAATAAAAGCAAGGAGACCTTAGGGTCTTTTTTCTTTTACTGTAGATATAACATCATTTGAAAAATAGAGTAAATATCCGCTGATACAGTATTCTGCTTTTACACTTGGGCTGAAATATGATAAAATAGAGTATCAACTAGTTGAGGTAAAAAGGATGACTGTAAAAATTAATACAAAAGATGGTCAAATCGAACTAACAGATGAAGTGATTGCAACCGTCGTAGGTGGAGCAGCAACTGAGATTTTTGGTGTGGTCGGTATGGCTAGTAAAAATGCCCTCAAAGATAATTTCCAAGCCCTTCTAGGTAAGGAAAATTATTCCAAAGGTGTCGTCGTAAAGGCGGCCGAAGATGGCAGTATTGCAGTTGATGTATATACCGTGTTGAGCTACGGAACAAAGATTAGCGAAGTGTCAAAAAACATTCAAGAGCGTGTTCGTTTTAGTTTGGAAAACCAACTTGGAATTACTGCTCAGACTGTAAATGTCTACATTCAAAATATCAAAGTTGTAGGAGAATAACCGTGTCAAAAATTACTACTAGCTTATTTCAAGAAATGGTGCAAGCTGCATCAACTCGCTTGAATAAGCAAGCTGAATATGTCAATTCATTAAACGTCTTTCCAGTTCCAGATGGAGATACTGGAACAAACATGGGAATGACCATTGAAAATGGAGCTAAAGAAGTTGCAGACAAGCCAGCTTCTACAGTTGGTGAGGTAGCGAGCATTCTTGCCAAAGGTCTTTTGATGGGTGCGCGTGGAAACTCAGGAGTTATTACGTCTCAGCTTTTCCGTGGATTTTCACAAGCCATCAAGGATAAAGACGAATTAACAGGTCAAGACTTGGCCCTTGCCTTCCAATCAGGTGTGGAAGTTGCCTATAAGGCAGTGATGAAACCAGTTGAAGGAACGATTTTGACAGTTTCTCGTGGAGCTGCTATCGGTGCTAAGAAAAAAGCTGAGCAAACAGATGACGCTGTTGAAGTCATGCGCGCAGCCTTGGAAGGTGCTAAAACAGCTCTAGCTAAAACGCCAGACATGCTTCCAGTATTGAAAGAAGTTGGCGTTGTGGACTCAGGTGGTCAAGGACTGGTCTTCATCTACGAAGGTTTCCTTTCTGCCCTTACTGGCGAATATATTGCATCTGAGGACTTTGTAGCGACTCCTGCTAATATGAGTGAAATGATCAATGCAGAACACCACAAGTCTGTAGCTGGTCACGTAGCGACTGAGGACATCACCTTTGGTTACTGTACTGAAATCATGGTAGCTCTTAAGCAAGGTCCAACTTATGCAAAAGACTTTGACTACGACGAATTCCGTAACTATTTGAATGAACTTGGAGACTCTCTCCTCGTTGTCAATGATGATGAAATCGTCAAAGTCCATGTCCATACAGAAGATCCAGGACTTGTTATGCAAGAAGGTCTCAAATATGGTAGCTTGGTCAAGGTAAAAGTTGATAATATGCGGAACCAACACGAAGCACAGGTTGAGAAAGAAGCTGCTCAAGTTAGCAAACCAGCTGAAGAAAAAGAGTATGCTTTGATTGCTGTCGTTGCTGGTAAAGGTCTAGCAGATATCTTCCGTTCTCAAGGTGTGGATTATGTTATCGAAGGCGGTCAAACCATGAACCCTTCAACAGAAGACTTTATCAAGGCTGTTGAACAGGTCAACGCTCGTAACATCATCTTCCTGCCAAATAACAAGAATATCTTCATGGCAGCTCAATCTGCGGCAGAAGTTTTGGAACAACCAGCAGTAGTGGTAGAAGCCCGTACTCTTCCTCAAGGTTTGACAAGTCTTCTTGCCTTTGATCCAAGCAAGTCCATCGAAGAAAACCAAGAGCGTATGACTGCTGCTCTTAGCGATGTCGTTAGCGGAAGCGTCACAACAGCTGTGCGTGATACAACTATTGATGGCTTAGAAATCCATGAAAATGATAATCTTGGTATGGTGGATGGAAAAATCCTCGTGTCAAACCCTGACATGCATCAAACCTTGACAGAAACCTTGAAACATATGTTGGATGAAGATAGTGAGATCGTCACCTTCTATGTCGGTGAAGACGGAAGTGAAGAACTTGCTAATGAAATTGCCCAAGAAATCGCAGAAGAATTCGAAGATGTTGAAGTCGAAATCCACCAAGGCCAACAACCAGTTTACCCATACCTATTTAGTGTGGAATAAGATTAATGAAGGACTGAGAAATCAGTTCTTTTTTCTTTTTGAATAATAAAATCGCTATCTTTTTAATAAAAACAAAAATAATATTCATAAATAAACGTTAAAATAGAAAATTCAGAAAATTTCTTCTTTTCTCTTGAAAAAATTTGAAAAAATGGTATGATAGTAACAAGTTATTTTTAAGAGAAGAGAAAGGGGAACAATGGAGAAAATCAGTTTAGAATCTCCTAAGACGGGGTCGGACCTAGTTTTGGAAACACTTCGTGATTTAGGAATTGATACCATCTTTGGTTATCCTGGTGGTGCAGTCTTGCCTTTTTATGATGCGATATATAATTTTAAAGGCATTCGTCATATTCTAGGACGCCATGAGCAAGGTTGTCTGCATGAAGCTGAAGGTTATGCCAAATCAACTGGAAAGTTGGGTGTTGCCGTCGTCACTAGCGGACCAGGAGCAACAAATGCCATTACAGGGATTGCAGATGCCATGAGCGATAGCGTTCCCCTTTTGGTCTTTACAGGTCAGGTGGCGCGAGCAGGGATTGGGAAGGATGCCTTTCAGGAGGCAGACATTGTGGGGATTACCATGCCAATCACTAAGTACAATTACCAAGTTCGTGAGACAGCTGATATCCCTCGAATTATTACGGAAGCTGTCCATATCGCAACTACAGGCCGTCCAGGCCCAGTCGTCATTGACCTACCTAAAGACGTATCTGCTTTAGAAACCGACTTTATCTATTCACCAGAAGTGAACCTACCAAGTTATCAGCCGACTCTTGAGCCAAATGATATGCAAATCAAGAAAATCTTGAAGCAATTATCCAAGGCTAAAAAGCCAGTCTTGCTAGCTGGTGGTGGGATTAGTTATGCTGAAGCAGCTACAGAATTAAATGAATTTGCAGAACGCTATCAAATTCCAGTGGTAACCAGTCTTTTGGGACAAGGAACGATTGCAACGAGTCATCCACTCTTCCTTGGAATGGGAGGCATGCACGGGTCATTCGCAGCTAATATTGCTATGACAGAAGCTGACTTTATGATTAGTATTGGTTGTCGCTTTGATGACCGTTTGACAGGAAATCCAAAGACTTTTGCTAAGAATGCTAAGGTTGCCCACATTGATATTGATCCAGCCGAGATTGGTAAGATTATCAGTGCAGATATTCCTGTAGTTGGAGATGCTAAGAAGGCCTTGCAAATGTTGTTGGCGGAACCAACAGTTCATAACAATACTGAAAAATGGATTGAAAAAGTCACTAAAGACAAGAACCGCGTTCGTTCTTATGATAAGAAAGAGCGTGTGGTTCAGCCGCAAGCTGTTATTGAACGCATCGGTGAGTTGACGAATGGTGATGCCATTGTGGTAACAGACGTTGGTCAACACCAAATGTGGACAGCCCAGTATTATCCCTACCAAAATGAACGTCAGTTAGTGACTTCAGGTGGTTTAGGAACCATGGGATTTGGAATTCCAGCAGCAATTGGAGCTAAAATTGCTAACCCAGATAAGGAAGTAGTCTTGTTTGTTGGGGATGGTGGTTTCCAAATGACTAACCAGGAATTGGCTATTTTGAACATTTACAAGGTGCCGATCAAGGTGGTTATGCTGAACAACCACTCACTTGGAATGGTTCGTCAGTGGCAGGAATCCTTCTATGAAGGTAGAACATCTGAGTCAGTCTTTGATACCCTTCCAGATTTCCAATTGATGGCACAAGCTTACGGTATTAAAAACTATAAGTTTGACAATCCTGAGACCTTGGCTCAAGATCTTGAAGTCATCACTGAGGATGTTCCTATGCTAATCGAGGTAGATATTTCTCGTAAGGAGCAGGTGTTACCAATGGTACCAGCTGGTAAGAGTAATCATGAGATGTTGGGGGTGAGGTTCCATGCGTAGAATGTTAACAGCAAAACTACAAAATCGTTCAGGAGTCCTCAATCGCTTTACTGGCGTTCTGTCTCGTCGTCAGGTTAATATTGAAAGCATCTCTGTTGGAGCGACAGAAGATCCGAATGTATCGCGTATCACCATTATTATTGATGTTGCTTCACATGATGAGGTGGAGCAAATTATCAAACAGCTCAATCGTCAGATTGATGTGATTCGCATTCGAGATATTACAGACAAGCCTCATTTGGAGCGCGAGGTAATTTTGGTTAAGATGTCAGCGCCAGCTGAGAAGCGAGCTGAGATTCTAGCGATTATTCAACCTTTCCGTGCAACGGTGGTAGATGTAGCGCCAAGCTCGATTACTATTCAAATGACAGGAAATGCTGAAAAGAGTGAGGCTCTATTGCGAGTCATTCGGCCATACGGTATTCGCAATATCGCTCGTACGGGTGCAACTGGATTTACCCGCGATTAATACTCTTCGAAAATCTCTTCAAATCACGTCAGCTTTGCCTTGCCGTAGGTATATGTTACTGACTCCGTCAGTCTTATTTACAACCTCAAAGCAGTGCTTTGAGCAGTCTGTGGCTAGCTTCCTAATTTGCTCTTTGATTTTCATTGAGTATAAAAATATTTTAAATTTGTTAAACCAGCCTAAAAGGCAATAAATAATAGAAAAGAGAAAAAACGATGGCAGTTCAAATGGAATACGAAAAAGATGTTAAAGTAGCAGCACTTGACGGTAAAAAAATCGCCGTTATCGGTTATGGTTCACAAGGACATGCGCATGCTCAAAACTTGCGTGATTCAGGTCGTGACGTTATTATCGGTGTACGTCCAGGTAAATCTTTTGATAAAGCAAAAGAAGATGGATTTGACACTTACACAGTAGCAGAAGCTACTAAATTGGCTGATGTTATCATGATTTTGGCACCAGACGAAATCCAACAAGAATTGTACGAAGCAGAAATCGCTCCAAACTTGGAAGCTGGAAACGCAGTTGGATTTGCTCACGGTTTCAACATCCACTTTGAATTTATCAAAGTTCCTGCAGACGTAGATGTCTTCATGTGTGCACCTAAAGGACCAGGACACTTGGTACGTCGTACTTACGAAGAAGGATTTGGTGTACCAGCTCTTTATGCAGTATACCAAGATGCAACAGGAAATGCGAAAAACATTGCTATGGACTGGTGTAAAGGTGTTGGAGCAGCTCGTGTAGGTCTTCTTGAAACAACTTACAAAGAAGAAACTGAAGAAGATTTGTTTGGTGAACAAGCTGTACTTTGTGGTGGTTTGACTGCCCTTATCGAAGCAGGTTTCGAAGTCTTGACAGAAGCAGGCTACGCTCCAGAATTGGCTTACTTTGAAGTTCTTCACGAAATGAAATTGATCGTTGATTTGATTTATGAAGGTGGATTCAAGAAAATGCGTCAATCAATTTCAAACACTGCTGAGTACGGTGACTATGTATCAGGTCCTCGTGTAATTACTGAGCAAGTTAAAGAAAACATGAAGGCTGTCTTGGCAGATATCCAAAATGGTAAATTTGCAAATGACTTTGTAAATGACTATAAAGCTGGACGTCCAAAATTGACTGCTTACCGTGAACAAGCAGCTAACCTTGAAATTGAAAAAGTTGGTGCAGAATTGCGTAAAGCAATGCCTTTCGTTGGTAAAAACGACGATGATGCATTCAAAATCTATAACTAATTTATAGAAATTAAGGTGAAGGCGAGTTGGGGGACTAACTCGCTTTTATAATCAATTCATCTCTCTTTTAAGAGGATGGATTGTGATAGTATGAAATAGTCTAGGAGAAAATGATGTTAAGTTCAAAAGATATAATCAAGGCTCACAAGGTCTTGAATGGTGTGGTTGTGAATACACCGCTTGATTATGACCATTATTTATCGGAGAAGTATGGTGCTAAGATTTATTTGAAAAAGGAAAATGCCCAACGTGTTCGTTCTTTTAAAATTCGTGGTGCCTATTATGCCATTTCTCAGCTCAGCAAGGAAGAGCGTGAACGTGGGGTGGTCTGTGCTTCTGCGGGAAATCATGCGCAGGGTGTTGCCTATACTTGTAATGAAATGAAAATTCCTGCAACTATCTTTATGCCCATTACTACTCCGCAACAAAAGATTGGTCAAGTTCGCTTTTTTGGTGGGGATTTCGTAACCATTAAACTAGTTGGAGATACCTTTGATGCCTCAGCTAAAGCAGCTCAAGAATTTACAGTCTCTGAAAATCGTACCTTTATTGATCCCTTTGATGATGCTCATGTCCAGGCAGGTCAAGGAACCGTTGCTTATGAGATTTTAGAAGAAGCTCGAAAAGAATCAATTGATTTCGATGCTGTTTTGGTCCCTGTTGGAGGCGGAGGTCTCATTGCTGGAGTTTCGACTTATATCAAGGAAACAAGTCCAGAGATTGAAGTCATTGGGGTAGAGGCGAATGGAGCGCGTTCTATGAAGGCTGCCTTTGAAGCTGGTGGACCTGTTAAGCTCAAGGAAATTGACAAATTTGCGGATGGGATTGCTGTTCAAAAAGTAGGTCAGTTGACCTATGAAGCAACTCGCCAACATGTTCAAACCTTAGTAGGTGTCGATGAGGGATTGATTTCTGAAACCTTGATTGACCTTTACTCTAAGCAAGGTATTGTCGCAGAACCTGCTGGAGCGGCTAGTATCGCCTCTTTAGAGGTTTTAGCTGAATATATCAAGGGGAAAACCATTTGTTGTATCATTTCTGGAGGAAATAATGATATCAACCGTATGCCAGAAATGGAAGAGCGTGCCTTGATTTATGATGGGATCAAGCATTACTTTGTGGTCAATTTTCCACAGCGTCCAGGAGCTTTGCGTGAATTTGTAAATGATATCCTGGGGCCAAATGATGATATCACACGTTTTGAGTATATCAAACGAGCTAGCAAGGGGACAGGACCAGTATTGATTGGGATTGCCTTGGCAGATAAGCATGATTATGCAGGTCTAATTCGTCGCATGGAAGGGTTTGATCCATCTTATATTAACTTGAATGGTAATGAAACGCTCTATAATATGCTTGTCTGAGGACTAATAAAAAAATATCATATTATTTGCACAACTGATGTATAGGTGCTATAATGAGGGTAAAGAAAGGGGGCGATTCCTATGAACTTAGGAAAACTATCCTACTATTTCTACTACAACTTATTATAGTACCTATTATTTTTGTTTCCGTTTATAATAATAAAAAAGAATTACTTGCTATATATAAAGCTACTATTTAGAATACGATGTTTTATATATAACTAATTTAAAAATTGTCTAAATATAATGGCAAATAGAGAAAATAATCAGTATTTATGAGACAACTTTGATGATTTAATTGATAAAATTAATCTGATACTTGTAAAATGATAATAGTAGAAAAAGTTTGTGACATTAGGAAGTCATATTCTAGATGCTGACTATGAAGTGGTGTTTGAAAAGAATATGTAAAATCTGATGAAACAAGTCCATTGTACCAGTTGAAAAAGAAAATAAGATTGAAATAATGACAGGAAGGGACCTCAGACAAAGAGAAAGGAAAGAGATAGTTAAGAGGTAATCAGAGGAAAATATGATCTTTGATAGCTTTAATAATTTTAAAGGAATGTATAGAATTACTTGAATATGACTCCTGTCTATCCTATTGAGTAGCTGGTATGTAGTTTATATGAATATTCTTACACATTTGAAGTTTAATAATGCAATTATTTTTTAGGTGGTTACTAATGGTTTATAGTAAGTAAAAACCTATATATTATAAGCTTTAAAAAAGAAGTAAGAAAAATAAAAATCTTTTATTTTATTGAATATATGTTTTTTTATTGACAAAAGACATAAAAACGTATAGAATAATATATCGTAAAGAAGAAAATAGGAGAAGGACATGGCTAAGTCAAACTTTGAAAAAGTAGAATCAGTTGTTGGCTGGGTTCGTGATAAGAAAATCACAGGCTACCGTATCTCTAAGGAAACGAATGCGCGTGAAATGTCTATCATTGCTCTAGCGCAGGGTCGTGCAAAAGTAAAAAATATTTCATTTGAAACAGCTCTAGGTTTAATTGATTTCTATGAAAAAAATCATGAAAAATTTGAAGATTAATCTTTGGATAATGGCGGATTCTTGAATTGGGTCTGCCTTTTCATTTTTTGGCCAGCAAAAAGACTGCATAATTGCTGCAGCCTTTTCTTTTTATTTGAGATAACGTTGAAGAAATTCTTTTGTACGTTCTTCTTTAGGATTGGTGAAGAGGTCTTCTGATTTACCTTCTTCAGCAATCACACCTTTATCCATAAAGATAACACGGTGAGAGACATCACGAGCGAATTCCATCTCGTGAGTCACTACAATCATAGTCAAGCCTTCTTGGGCCAGTTCCTGCATGATTTTAAGAACTTCTCCAACCATTTCTGGATCGAGAGCTGATGTTGGTTCATCAAAGAGAATAGCGTCAGGATTCATGGAGAGGGCACGAGCGATAGCCACACGTTGTTTTTGACCGCCTGAGAGTTGTTTTGGCTTGGCTTGCCAGTAGCGTTCCCCCATGCCGACCTTTTCAAGGTTTTCTTTGGCAATCTTTTCAGCTTCTGTACGTTCACGTTTAAGGACTGTTGTCTGAGCGACGATTGTGTTTTCAAGAACGTTGAGATTTTCAAAGAGGTTAAAGGATTGGAACACCATTCCTAGTTTTTCACGGTATTGCGTGAGGTCATATCCTTTTTCGAGGACGTTTTGTCCATGATAAAGGATTTGTCCATCAGTTGGTGTTTCAAGTAGGTTAATGGAGCGTAGGAAGGTCGATTTTCCGCTTCCAGAGCTTCCGATGATAGAGATAACTTCTCCCTTGTGGACAGTGAGAGAAATGTCTTTTAGCACTTCGTTTTGTCCATAGGATTTTTTGAGGTGTTTAATTTCAAGGATTGCTTGTGTCATTATTTCAAATCCTCCGTTTGCATTTGGTTAGCACCTGTAGTATAGGTATCCATGTCCATGCGATGTTCGATGAAGCGTAGGATACGTGTTACGGTGAAGGTGAGGACAAAGTAAATCACGGCGATGATTGTAAATGTCTGGAAGTATTGATAGGTTTGTGTTGCCACGGTATTTCCTGAGAAATAAAGTTCGACAACAGAGATAACATTCAATACAGATGTATCTTTGATATTGATGACAAATTCATTACCAGTTGCGGGTAGGATGTTGCGGACTACCTGAGGTAGCACAATCTTACGCATGGTTTGGTTATGAGTCATACCAAGAGCAGTAGCGGCTTCAAATTGTCCCTTGTCAACTGCTAGGATACCACCACGGACGATTTCAGTCATGTAGGCACCAGTGTTAATCGAAACGATGAAGATAGCAGCCAGTGTACGGTCAAGGTTGATACCGAAAGCTTGGGCAGTTCCGTAGTAGATAACCATCGATTGAACGATCATTGGTGTACCACGGAAAATTTCAATGTAGACATTGAGGATCCAGCTGACTAGTTTTTGTAAGCCATAAATGACTTTATTTTCAGAGAGAGGAGCAGTACGGAAGACACCAATGGCAAGACCAATAATGAGACCTATGATGGTTCCGACGATTGAGATTAAAAGAGTGATACCAGCACCACGCAAGAGTTGTTGCCAGTTTTCAGAAAGAATTTTAGCGACTTGGCTAAAGAAACTACTGCTAGTCTCTTCAGTTGTTGTAGCTTCGGCAGGTTGTTCCTTGATCATACGATCCATCAAGGCAACTTGGTCGTCTTTTGAAATGGTTTCAATGCTGGCATTGATTTGGCTAATACGATTGTCATCTTTACGAAGTCCAATGGCGATAGCTGTATCTTCTTCTCCAGTTTTAAAACCTGGTTCTACTTGGACCATCTTGAACTTAGAGTTCGCAGCTTCGGCAGTCAGTGCTTCAGGGCGTTCAGAAACATAGGCATCGATGACACCGGCCTCAAGTGCTTGGCGCATTTGAGCGAAGTCTCCCATAGCTGTTTCTTTTTTAGCACCCGGGATTTGTGTAATCAAGTCGTAGAGGTAGACACCTTGTTGAGAAGTGATTTTCGCATCATTAAAGTCATCCAAAGATTTGGCATTTGCGTAGGCAGAATCTTTTTTGACTAGTAGAACTGGTTCGCTAGTGTAGTAACTGCTTGAGAAGGCAATTTCTTGTTTGCGTTCAGCAGTTGGACTCATACCTGCGATAATCATGTCAATCTTACCAGAAGTAAGGGCAGGGACTAGACCTTCCCACTTGGTTTTAACAACCAAAGGTTCTTTACCTAAGTCCTTAGCGATTTTCTTGGCGATTTGAACATCGTATCCGTTAGCATACTGGTTAGTCCCATCGATTTTGACAGCCCCATTGCTATCATCGTCCTGAGTCCAGTTAAAGGGAGCATATGCTGCTTCCATCCCGATGCGTAAATATTCATCGGCTTGGGCAACATTGACAAGTCCCAGCATCAGCAAGAGACTTGTGAAAATAGATAAGTATATTTTTCTCATGATTTCTCCTATTTCTAATCTATTAAAAAATAACTGTCTCCTATTTTATCGAAAAAAACTCTATTTTTCAATATAGGTAAGCCCTTACTTGAGAAAAAATGATATAATGATAGCAAAGATAAAAAGGGGGCTTAGTTGATGAAAAAAACTTTTTTCTTACTAGTGTTAGGCTTGTTTTGCCTTTTGCCATTCTCTGTTTTTGCCATTGATTTCAAGATAAACTCTTATCAGGGGGATTTGTATATTCATGCAGACAATACGGCAGAATTTAGACAAAAGATAGTTTACCAGTTTGAGGAGGACTTTAAGGGCCAAATCGTGGGACTTGGACGTGCTGGCAAGATGCCTAGCGGATTTGACATTGATCCTCATCCAAAGGTTCAGGCCACGAAAAATGGTGCTGAACTGACAGATGTTACTAGCGAAGTGACAGAAGAAGCAAATGGTTATACTGTGAAAGTCTACAATTCAGGTCAGGGGGGCGACATAGTTGAAGTTGACCTCACATGGAATTTAAAAAATTTGCTTTTTCTATATGATGACATCGCTGAATTAAATTGGCAACCTTTAACAGATAGTTCAGGGGCTATTGGCAAGTTTGAATTTCATGTAAGGGGCGACAAGGGAGCTGAAAAACTCTTTTTCCATACAGGGAAACTTTTTAGAGAGGGAACGATTGAAAAGAGTAGCCTTGATTATACTATTCGTTTAGACAATCTTCCGGCTAAGCGTGGAGTTGAATTGCATGCCTACTGGCCTCGGACCGATTTTGCTAGCGCTAGGGATCAGGGCTTGAAAGGGAATCGTTTAGAAGAGTTTAATAAGATAGAAGACTCGATTGTTAGAGAAAAAGAGCAGAGTAAACAACTCGTTACATGGGTCTTACCTTCCATACTTTCCATCTCCTTGTTATTGAGTGTCTGCTTCTATTTTATCTATAGAAGAAAGACCACTCCTTCAGTCAAATATGCCAAAAATCATCGTCTCTACGAACCACCAATGGAATTAGAGCCTATGGTTTTATCAGAGGCTGTCTACTCGACCTCCTTGGAGGAAGTGAGTCCCTTGGTCAAGGGGGCTGGCAAATTCACCTTTGACCAACTTATTCAAGCTACCTTGCTAGATGTGATAGATCGTGGGAATGTTTCTATTATTTCAGAAGGAGATGCAGTTGGTTTGAGGTTGGTGAAAGAAGATGGTTTGTCAAGCTTTGAGAGAGACTGTCTAAATCTTGCCTTTTCAGGCAAAAAAGAAGCCACTCTTTCCAATTTGTTTGCGGATTACAAGGTATCTGACAGCCTTTATCGTGGAGCTAAAGCTGCTGATGAAAAGCGGATTCAAGCAAGGGGGCGTCAGCTCAAATCTTCTTTCGAAGAAGTTTTAAAAGAGATGCAAGAAGGGGTGAGAAAACGAGTTGCCTTCTGGGGGCTTCCGGATTATTATCGTCCTTTAACTGGTGGAGAAAAGGCTTTGCAAGTAGGTATGGGTGTCTTGACTATCTTGCCTCTATTTATCGGATTTGGTTTGTTCTTGTACAGTTTGGATGTTTATGGCTATCTTTACCTCCTCTTGCCAATACTCGGTTTTCTAGGTTTGGTTTTGGCTGTTTTCTATTATTGGAAGCTTCGATTAGATAATCGTGATGGTGTCCTAAATGAAGCGGGAGCAGAAGTCTACTATCTCTGGACCAGTTTTGAAAATATGTTGCGTGAGATTGCACGATTGGATCAGGCAGAGTTGGAAAGTATTGTAGTCTGGAATCGCCTCTTGGTCTATGCAACCCTATTTGGCTATGCGGATAAGGTTAGTCATTTGATGAAGGTTCATCATATTCAAGTGGAAAATCCAGATATCAACCTCTATGTAGCTTATGGCTGGCATAGTATGTTTTATCATTCAAGCGCGCAAATGAGCCATTATGCTAGTGTCGCAAATACAGCAAGTACCTACTCCGTATCTTCTGGAAGTGGAAGTTCTGGCGGTGGCTTCTCTGGAGGCGGAGGTGGTGGCAGTATAGGCGCCTTTTAAAGAGAGCTGTCACAGGCTGAAAAAATATGCTATAATGGAAGATAGAAAAAAAGGAGTAATCTATGTATCTTATTGAAATTTTAAAATCTATCTTCTTCGGGATTGTTGAAGGAATTACGGAATGGTTGCCGATTTCCAGTACAGGTCACTTGATTTTAGCAGAGGAATTTATCCAATACCAAAATCAAAATGAAGCCTTTATGTCCATGTTTAATGTCGTGATTCAGCTTGGTGCTATTTTAGCGGTTATGGTCATTTACTTTAACAAGCTCAATCCTTTCAAACCGACTAAGGACAAGCAGGAAGTTCGTAAGACTTGGAGACTATGGTTGAAGGTCTTGATTGCAACTTTGCCTTTACTTGCCGTCTTTAAGTTTGATGATTGGTTTGATACCCACTTCCATAACATGGTTTCTGTTGCTCTCATGTTGATTATCTATGGGATTGCCTTTATCTATTTGGAAAAGCGCAATAAAGCGCGTGCTATCGAGCCAAGTGTAACAGAGTTGGACAAGCTTCCTTATACGACCGCTTTCTATATCGGACTCTTCCAAGTTCTTGCTCTTTTACCAGGGACTAGCCGTTCAGGTGCAACGATTGTCGGTGGTTTGTTAAATGGAACCAGTCGTTCTGTTGTAACGGAATTTACTTTCTATCTTGGAATTCCTGTTATGTTTGGAGCTAGTGCCTTAAAGATTTTCAAATTTGTAAAAGCAGGACAACTCTTGAACTTTGGGCAATTGTTCTTGCTCTTGGTTGCCATGGGAGTCGCTTTCGCAGTCAGCATGGTCGCTATTCGTTTCTTGACCAGCTATGTGAAAAAACACGACTTTACCCTTTTTGGTAAATACCGTATCGTGCTTGGTGGTGTCTTGCTACTTTATAGCTTTGTTCGTTTATTTGTATAAGAAAAACCTTGAAGAGTCAGCTCTTCAAGGTTTTAAAATCCAGTCACGGTAATCCCCAACAGGCGGACACCTCTTTCTTTATCGCTTAACTCTTCATAGAGTTGTAGGGCTATTTGGCTTATCTGACTAGCATCTTGTGTTTTTTGGGCCAGGCTTTTTCGTTTAGTAAGAGTTGAAAAGTCCTCGTAGCGGATCTTCAAAATGACAATTTTTCCAGCTTTTTCTTGTTGGCTGAGATTGAGAGCGACTCTTTCTGATAGAAGAGTCAGCTCTTTTTTGATATCTTCCTCGGCACGGAGAATCTTTCCATAGGTTTTCTCCTTCCCGATTGATTTACGGATGCGATTGGATTTGACGGGGGAATTGTGAATACCACGAGCCTTTCGATACAGGTCATAGCCCAGTCTGCCAAAACGGTCTATTAGGGTCACTTCAGGAACTTCAAGTAGATCAGCGCCAGTAAAAATGCCCATTTGATGAAGACGTTCCACCGTCTTTTTTCCTACTCCATGAAACTTGGAAATATCCATTTGTTTGAGAAAGTCCTCAGCCTGGTCAGGTAGAATCACTGTCAGACCATGTGGTTTTTGATAATCACTGGCCATTTTAGCTAAGAATTTGTTGTAAGAAACGCCAGCAGAAGCAGTTAGATGAAGTTCTTTCCAGATATCCTCTTGAATGAGGCGAGCGATTTTGACCGCTGACTTGATACCGAGTTTATTTTCTGTTACATCCAAATAGGCTTCGTCAATACTCATAGGTTCAATCAAATCTGTATAGCGCTTAAAAATAGCTCGAATCTGGAGTCCCACAGATTTGTATTTCTCATAATTCCCTGAGATGAAGATGGCATGGGGGCAACGCTCATAGGCTTCCTTGGAACTCATGGCTGAATGGACACCAAAAGCTCGCGCCTCATAGCTACAGGTCGAAACGACTCCCCGTCCACCTGTTTGCCGAGGGTCGCTTCCGATAATGACAGGTTTTCCTCTGAGTTTAGGATTATCTCTGATTTCCACCGCAGCAAAAAAGGCATCCATGTCAATATGGATGATTTTTCTTGACAAATCATTTAATAAGGGGAAAATCAACATGCCTAGCACCTTTTTACTGCTTATTTTCTTTTATTATACCCTTTTTTCTGAAAAAAAGAAAAAAGGACTTTCTTTTTTCAAAAATATAATACAGTTTGGTATAGAATACGGTCTGTGTTAGAAAAGAAAGTGTAAAAATAAGGAATTTTCGCTTGTTGAAATCGGTTACTGTATGGTATACTGGTTTCATAAATGTAACAGATGACTGTTACTAGAAAGAAAACAGAGGACATTAACATGGTTGTTAAAACAGTTGTTGAAGCACAAGATATTTTTGACAAAGCTTGGGAAGGCTTCAAAGGCGTAGATTGGAAAGAAAAAGCAAGTGTATCACGCTTCGTACAAGCTAACTACACACCTTACGATGGAGACGAAAGCTTCCTTGCAGGACCAACAGAACGTTCACTTCACATCAAAAAAATTGTAGAAGAAACTAAGGCTCACTACGAAGAAACTCGTTTCCCAATGGACACTCGTCCAACATCTATCGCTGATATCCCAGCAGGATTTATCGATAAAGAAAACGAAGTTATCTTTGGTATTCAAAATGACGAACTCTTCAAATTGAACTTCATGCCAAAAGGTGGTATCCGTATGGCTGAAACTACTTTGAAAGAAAATGGATACGAACCAGACCCAGCTGTTCACGAAATCTTTACTAAATACGTAACAACAGTTAACGACGGTATCTTCCGTGCTTACACTTCAAACATCCGTCGTGCTCGTCACGCTCACACTGTAACTGGTCTTCCAGATGCATACTCACGCGGACGTATCATCGGTGTTTACGCACGTCTTGCTCTTTACGGTGCAGACTACTTGATGCAAGAAAAAGTAAACGACTGGAATGCAATCGAAGAAATCGATGAAGAAACAATCCGTCTTCGTGAAGAAATCAACCTTCAATACCAAGCATTGCAACAAGTTGTTCGCTTGGGTGACCTTTACGGAGTTGACGTTCGCAAGCCAGCGATGAACACTAAAGAAGCTATCCAATGGGTTAACATCGCCTTCATGGCTGTCTGCCGTGTTATCAACGGTGCTGCTACATCTCTAGGACGTGTGCCAATCGTATTGGACATCTTTGCAGAACGTGACCTTGCTCGTGGTACATTTACTGAATCAGAAATCCAAGAATTCGTTGATGATTTCGTTATGAAACTTCGTACAGTTAAATTTGCTCGTACTAAAGCTTATGACCAATTGTACTCAGGTGACCCAACCTTCATCACAACTTCTATGGCTGGTATGGGTAACGACGGTCGTCACCGTGTTACTAAGATGGACTACCGTTTCTTGAACACTCTTGACAACATCGGTAACTCTCCAGAACCAAACTTGACAGTTCTTTGGACTGACAAATTGCCATACAACTTCCGTCGCTACTGTATGCACATGAGCCACAAACACTCTTCTATCCAATACGAAGGTGTAACAACAATGGCTAAAGACGGATATGGTGAAATGAGCTGTATCTCATGCTGTGTATCTCCACTTGACCCAGAAAATGAAGAACAACGCCACAACATCCAGTACTTCGGTGCGCGCGTAAACGTATTGAAAGCCCTTCTTACTGGTTTGAACGGTGGTTACGACGATGTTCACAAAGACTACAAAGTATTTGACATCGAACCAATCCGTGACGAAGTTCTTGAATTTGAATCAGTTAAAGAAAACTTTGAAAAATCTCTTGACTGGTTGACTGACACTTACGTAGATGCTTTGAACATCATCCACTACATGACTGATAAGTACAACTACGAAGCTGTTCAAATGGCCTTCTTGCCAACTAAACAACGTGCGAACATGGGATTCGGTATCTGTGGATTTGCTAACACTGTTGATACATTGTCAGCTATCAAATACGCTACAGTTAAACCAATCCGTGACGAAAATGGCTACATCTACGATTACGAAACAATCGGTGAATACCCACGTTGGGGTGAAGATGACCCACGTTCAAACGAATTGGCAGAATGGTTGATCGAAGCTTACACAACTCGTCTACGTAGCCACAAACTTTACAAAGACGCAGAAGCTACAGTTTCACTTTTGACTATCACATCTAACGTTGCTTACTCTAAACAAACTGGTAACTCACCAGTTCACAAAGGTGTATACCTCAACGAAGATGGTTCTGTGAACTTGTCTAAACTTGAATTCTTCTCACCAGGTGCTAACCCATCTAACAAAGCTAAAGGTGGATGGTTGCAAAACTTGAACTCACTTTCTAGCCTTGACTTTAGTTATGCAGCTGATGGTATCTCATTGACTACACAAGTATCACCTCGCGCTCTTGGTAAAACTCGTGACGAACAAGTTGATAACTTGGTAACAATCCTTGATGGTTACTTCGAAAACGGTGGACAACACGTTAACTTGAACGTTATGGACTTGAACGATGTTTACGAAAAGATCATGTCAGGAGAAGACGTTATCGTACGTATCTCTGGATACTGTGTAAACACTAAATACCTCACTCCAGAACAAAAAACTGAATTGACACAACGTGTCTTCCACGAAGTTCTTTCAATGGATGATGCATTGGATGCATTGAACTAATCAAGTTCTTGAATAATGAAAAGGAACCCTCGGTCAGTCGACTGAGGGTTTTTGGTTTTAGGCTCTTAAATTCTTTAATACTCAATGAAAATCAAAGAGCAAACTAGGAAGCTAGTCGCAGGTTGCTCAAAACACTGTTTTGAGGTTACAGATAGAGCTGACGCGGTTTGAAGAGATTTTCGAAGAGTATAAGTCAGTATCTGAAGTGTCTCACTTGGTTTAAAAAGAGAGTTAGTTGGGGGTGAGAGTTCATCAGAAATAAAAACACCACACTTTGTAGGTTTACAAGGTGTGGTTGTATTTTATCTCTTAGACCAAGTTCTCTTCATAAAGAGAAGTAGGATTGGGTATATCTCCAAGCGCCCTGCAATCATTGCAAAGGAGAGGAGAATTTTTGAGATAGGACTAAAGATTGAGAAGCTAGAAGTGGTTCCTAGAATAGGTCCGATATTATTGAAACAGCTAAAGACAGCACTGGTAACAACCAGAAAATCATTGCTATCTAGGCTGACAATAAAGATAAGTGCTAGTAAAATCATAGAATAGATGACAAAGTACTTGAGAATCTTATGCTGGGTATCTTTGTCAATCACAGTTTTATTAACATGGAGGGTCAAAACACGGTGGGGCGATAGGATTGACAAAATTTGATTTTTGGCAATTTTTGAAAGGATGAGACCTCGAATAACCTTGAGTCCACCTGCGGTTGATCCAGCAGAGCCACCGATTCCCATGAGGAAGAGAAGGATGAACTGGGAGAAGAGGGGCCAGTTGGTAATATCTCCATATCCAAAACCAGTTGTTGTAATGATATTGGAAACTTGGAAGAATGCCATTTCAAAGCTTTTGGAAAATCCTGGGTAGAGATAGAGGGTATTGAGGCTAATCAAGCCTGTAGAAAGCAGTACAATGACCAAGTAAGCTCGAAGTTCTTCATCTCCAAAGAAGGCTTTGACGCGACGGAGCATAAGGTAGTAGTAGAGATTGAAATTTACCCCAAAAACCAAAACTCCGATACTAACCAGATAGGTAATTAGTGAGCTACCATAGTGAGCAATTCCATCGTTATAGACGGTAAATCCCCCAGTTCCCGCGGTCCCCATAGCGATAACAAAACTATCAAATAGGGGCATGCCAGCCAGATAATAGATGATGACAAAGAGGGAGAAGAGAGCTAGATAAAGGAGATAGAGAATCTGGGCAGTATTTTTGAGTTTGGATACAACCTTACCGAAAACAGGGCCAGGAACCTCAGCCTTCATTACCTCTAGGTGGCTATTCTTGGCATTGTCCATAATAGCAAGTGCAAAAACAAGCACCCCCATCCCTCCAATCAAGTGGGTAAAACTTCGCCAGAAGAGGAGGGAACGGCTGAGGACAGAAACGTCGTTCAGAATAGTTGCACCAGTAGTTGTAAAGCCGGAACTAATCTCAAAAAAGGCATCGATAAGGCTGGGAATTTGGCCAGCAAAGACGAAGGGGAGACCACCAAAGAAAGACCAAAGGATCCAACAGAGGGCAACAATCAAGACTCCCTCCTTGGCGTAAATCCGTTGATTTTTTGGCTTTTGTAAAATTCCTGAACCGCCTAGTAATACGAGAATCCCTATAGTCGAAAAGAGGGCTGTAAAGACTTGGCTCGATTCGTGGTAATAGATAGCAACAGCCACAGGAACCAAAAGAAGAACAGCTTCAATCAAAAGCAACTTTGAAAGGAGGTAACGAATCATACTTTTATTCATCTCTTACCTCGCGATTAAGTCATAAATCTTGGTGATGTTTGGCAACAAGGTCGTTACCAGGAGTTTATCTCCAACTTCCAGCATCTCCTCTCCAGTAGGGAAAATAGTCTTGCCTTTTCGAATGATAGCTGCAATAAGAACCCCTTTTTTCAATTTCAGTTGAGAAAGAGGTTTGGCAGTCATTTTATTGGCTTCCTTGATATGGAATTGCAGGGTTTCGATTTGACCATTTGCTAGATGGTGCATGGCCTGAAGATCTGAATACTGGGCATTCACTCGACCACGAATAAAGTGCATAATCGTGTCTACAGCAATGCTTTTAGGTGTGATGATACTTGAAAAATCAGGCGCATTGATAATCTCGAGGAGACTGGTACGATTGACCTTGGTAATATTTTTCTGTACACCTACCCTGTCAAGGAACATAGAGGTAATCAGATTTTCCTCATCGACTCCTGTTAGAGTCGCAACGGCATCATAGTTTTGAGCACTTTCTTCCAGTAGGATGTCTTTTGCGGTCCCATCTCCTTGAACGATGTAGAGATTTGGGAATTTCTCGCTAAAGAAGCTGGCGATCTCAGGATTGATTTCAATAACCTTGGTATCGATTCGACTATCTTTGAGGATACCTAGAAGATAATAAGCGATTCTTCCAGCCCCGACGATGAGAAGGCTCTTTACGGCACGAGATTTGAAATAATTATGGAAGAGCATCATATCAACACGGTTACCAGTGACAAAGATTCTATCTTTATCCTGTATGGTCATGTCACCACTTGGGATGATAATTTGATGATCCCTTTCTATAGCACAGACAATGACATTACCGAATTTTTTACGAAAATCAGAAATGGGCATTTGGCAAAGACCACTAGTGGACTTGACGACAAATTCCATGAGGCTGACTCTTCCACCAAAGAAACGTTCGACAGATAGGGCGTTGGGAAAGTCGATGATATTAGCAATAGCGCGGGCAGCCAAGAGTTCAGGGTTAACGATAAGAGAAAAACCGAGAATATTCTTTTCCTTGAAATAAGAGTTAGAATATTCAGGGTTCCGCACCCGAACGATGGTCTCTTTAGCTCCCATTTTTTTGGCTAGAACGGCTGCAATCATGTTCACTTCATCGTATTCAGTCAAGGCGATAAAGATATCACAATCCTGGACACTGGCTTGCTCAAGGATGGTAAAATCAGCCCCGTTACCAAGGATACCCATGATGTCAAAGCGATTAACAATATGATTGAGAACGGCTTCGTCTTGCTCAATCAGTAAAACATCATGCTTTTCTGCAACCAAAGAGCGACAGAGGGCAGAGCCAACTTTTCCCCCTCCGACAAGGATAATTTTCATAATAAAACCTACTTTTTCATGATGTAACTATCATACCCTTTTTCAAGAAAAAATGCACCTACTAGCTAATAACAAGAGTTTTTAGTAGGACATTTGCTATAAGGTAAAACTATACCCTAACCAATTAAAATAGCTATTAGCACCTTTCTCTGAAATATGGTATGATAAAGGGTATACAAGGAGATAAAATGAATAATAATTTACTGGTATTACAATCAGACTTTGGTCTGGTTGATGGTGCGGTATCAGCTATGATTGGAGTGGCTTTAGAAGAATCTCCAACCTTAAAAATTCATCACTTGACGCACGATATCACGCCTTATAATATTTTTGAGGGGAGTTACCGTCTCTTTCAGACGGTGGATTACTGGCCTGAGGGAACGACTTTTGTATCGGTGGTCGATCCAGGTGTCGGCTCGAAACGTAAGAGTGTGGTTGCTAAGACTACAAAAAATCAATACATTGTCACACCAGACAATGGGACCCTTTCCTTTATCAAGAAACACGTTGGCATTGTAGCTATTCGTGAAATTTCTGAAGTAGCCAATAGACGTCAAAATACAGAGCATTCTTATACTTTCCACGGTCGTGATGTTTATGCCTATACTGGTGCTAAACTGGCCAGTGGTCACATTTCTTTTGAGGAAGTGGGACCAGAGCTCAGTGTGGACCATATTGTGGAGCTTCCAGTCGTAGAGACCATTATTGAAGATCATCTGGTGAAGGGAGCCATTGATATTCTAGATGTGCGTTTTGGTTCGCTTTGGACCTCTATCACGCGAGAAGAATTTTACAAGCTGGAACCAGCATTCGGTGATCGTTTTGAAGTGACCATCTATCATGCAGATATGCTGGTCTATCAAAATCAGGTTGTCTATGGCAAATCATTTGCAGATGTGAGAATTGGGCAACCCATCCTTTACATCAACTCTCTCTATCGTTTAGGTCTGGCTATCAACCAAGGTTCCTTTGCCAAGGCTTATAATGTGGGTGTCGGTTCATCTTGGACCATTGAAATAAAGAAAATAGAATCATAAAATAGGAGAATATAGATGAAAAATCAATCAATTAAACAAGTTGTTGCTATCGGTGTTGGAGCTGCCCTCTTTGTTGTCATCGGGATGATCAGCATTCCGACCCCTGTTCCAAATACAAGTATCCAGCTTCAGTATGCGGTACAGAGCCTCTTGTCTATCATTTTTGGTCCTCTAGTGGGACTACTTGTTGGTTTAATTGGGCATGCAGTGAAGGACTCTCTTGCTGGCTATGGTCTGTGGTGGACTTGGATTATTGCTAGTGGTCTCTTTGGTCTAGCCGTCGGACTCTTTAGAAAATATATTCGAGTAACACAGGGTGTTTTTGAGTTGAAGGATATTGTCTTCTTTAACCTCATTCAGATTGTTGCAAATGCTCTTGTTTGGGGTGTCTTGGCACCACTTGGAGATGTTGTGATTTATCGAGAAGCGGCAGAAAAAGTATTTGCCCAAGGGATTGTTGCGGGAATTGCTAACGCTGTAACTATAGCTATCGCAGGAACCCTTCTCTTGCTAGCTTATTCACGTACACAGACTCGTTCAGGAAGCTTGAAAAAGGGTTAACATAAGGGAAAAGGCTGGGCAACCAGTCTTTTTCGATGTTTATAGATTAGTTAGGCAAGTAAGCTAGGATAGGAATCTTTTTGGCGCTAAGATTTTAAGAGAAGAGACTGCAAGAAGGGCTTGATTTATGATAAAATAGAAGTCTAATACTCTGCGAAAATCTCTTCAAACCGCGTCAGCTCTATCTGCAACCTTAAAACAGTGTTTTGAGCAACCTACGGCTAGCTTCCTGGTTTGCTCTTTGATTTTCATTGAGTATAAAATGATGGGGAAGGCTGGGTAACCAGTCTTTTTCGATGTTTATAGATTAGTTAGGCAAGTAAGCTAGGCTAGGAATCTTTTTGGCACTAAGATTTTAAGAGAAGAGACTGCAAGAAGGGCTTGATTTATGATAAAATAGAAGTCTAAGAAGCGAATGAAGAGAGTAAGATGAAAGAAGCTATAATTGAGTGGAAGGATTTCTCTTTCCAGTATGAAACGCAACAAGAACCGACCTTGCAAGGGGTAGACTTGACCATTTACAAGGGAGAGAAAGTCTTAATTGTTGGTCCATCTGGATCAGGCAAGTCTAC
The DNA here is from genome assembly GCA_963518235.1 of uncultured Streptococcus sp. GTDB lineage: Bacteria > Bacillota > Bacilli > Lactobacillales > Streptococcaceae > Streptococcus. Next base: position 58,852 of record CAUQIP010000009.1, read on the forward strand.
CTTGGGTCAGTGTTTGAATGGGATTATTCCCAATATTTACAAGGGTCAGCCGTCTGGAGAATTTTTAATTAAAGGGCAAGCAACCTTTGATATGAGCATCTATGATAAGTCTCATCTGGTTAGCACAGTTTTGCAGGATACAGATGGGCAGTTTATCGGTCTGTCCGTGGCAGAGGATTTGGCTTTTGCTCTGGAAAATGATGTGACAGCTCTAGATGAGATGAAAAATCGTGTTCATAAATGGGCAGAAAAGTTGGACCTTATTTCTTTACTGAATCAGCGTCCTCAGGATTTGTCAGGCGGACAAAAGCAGCGGGTCAGTCTTGCTGGTGTCTTGATTGATGAAAGTCCGATTCTCTTGTTTGATGAGCCACTCGCCAATCTGGATCCCAAGTCAGGTCAGGATATTATCGAATTGATTGACCAGATTCATAAGGAGGAGGGGACGACGACCCTTATTATTGAGCACCGTTTGGAGGACGTTCTGCATCGTCCTGTGGATCGGATTGTCTTGATAAACGATGGTCGTATCCTCTTTAATGGGAGCCCTGATCAGCTACTTTCGACTGATTTATTGACCCAAAATGGAATTCGAGAACCTCTTTATCTCACCACTCTCCGTCAATTGGGTGTGGATTTAAAGAAGGAAGAACAATTAGCAGATCTGGATAACTTGTCTATCTCAAAAGGCCAGGTTCAGTTACAGATGGAATTGGCAAAAGAAACCCCAGATTTACAGTCACTCTTTAGATTAGAGGATGTGTCTTTTTCTTATGATGATAGACCGATTTTAAAATCTCTTCATTTAAATATTAAAAAGGGTGAGAAGATTGCTATTGTCGGGAAAAATGGAGCAGGGAAATCAACCCTAGCCAAGGCCTTAAGTAGCTTTATTCAGACGGAAGGCCACTATCTTTGGGAAGGGCAGGATATAAAAGGAGATTCTGTTGCAGAGCGGGCGGAACGAGTAGGCTATGTGCTGCAAAATCCCAATCAAATGATTTCAACCAACATGATTTTTGATGAGGTGGCTCTGGGACTTCGCTTGCGAGGTGTGAACGAGCAGGAAATTGAAACAAGAGTCTATGAAACTTTGAGAATCTGTGGTCTCTATGAATTTCGTAATTGGCCCATTTCTGCCCTGTCATTTGGTCAGAAAAAACGTGTCACTATTGCCTCAATTTTGGTTTTAGGAGCTGAAATTATCCTCTTAGATGAACCAACAGCAGGTCAAGACCAGAAGAACTATACTGAGATTATGGAATTTCTCGAAGAACTGCATCAAAAAGGTCATACCATTGTCATGATTACCCATGATATGCAATTGATGCTGGATTATTCAGACCGGGCCCTTGTCATGGTAGATGGGGAACTGATTGCCGATACTGATCCAGCTAGTCTGTTGAGCAATCCTGAGTTGTTAGTAAAAGCCAACCTAAAAGAAACTTCAATCTTTAACTTGGCTAAGAAACTAGATGTGGATCCCCTTGCTTTAACGGCATTTTACAAAGAAAGGAGAGAAGGATGCAAGCTAAATTAATTGGTTACCAGCATAGAGATACTGTGATTCATCGCTTGTCAGGAGCTGGAAAACTTCTCTTTTTCATCCTTGTGTCATTGGCGGCCATGATTAGCTATGATACCAGACTGCTTGTTCTGATTGCCATCTTTTCAGTCTTTCTCCTTTATGTGTCAGAAATCCGCTTTAAAGATGTGTCTTTTGTAGCAGTTTTTGCGACGGTATTTGCCGTTTTAAATGTCTTGATGGTCTATCTTTTTTCTCCTGAGTATGGGGTTGGACTTTACGGAGAGAGAAGTGTGATTTGGCAGGGAATCGGAGTCTACACTCTGACCGGCCAAGAGCTCTTTTATCTGCTAAATCTGACCATTAAGTACCTTTGCACCATTCCTCTGGCTATTATCTTTTTGATGACAACTCATCCTAGTCAGTTTGCTTCTAGTTTAAATCAAATTGGTGTGCCTTATAAGATTGCCTATTCTGTCAGCCTGACCTTGCGTTATATTCCAGATTTGCAGGAAGAATTCTTTACCATCAAGATGTCTCAGGAAGCGCGTGGGATGGAATTATCCAAGAAAGCTTCTCTTATGCAACGAATCAAAGGCAATCTGCGCATTATTACTCCCTTGATTTTTAGCTCGCTAGAACGCATTGATACCATCGCGACCGCCATGGAGCTTCGACGCTTTGGGAAAGAGAAAAAACGCACTTGGTATAGTTACCAGGCCTTGAAAAAAGGAGACTATCTTACCTTGCTTTTGGCAGCCTTGTTTTTAGTAGCTAGTTTACTACTTATCTTGCAGAATCACGGACGATTTTACAACCCTTGGAAATAGTATTGTCAAAGTTTTCATTAGAGAAATAAAGCTAATAATTGTATACTTGAAACTTTTTGACAAAACATGAATTATCTTGTATATTTTACAGTAGAATTCACACTACAAAATCAAAGTTATTCAAATATAATCATTTTCAACTAAGTTCAGTGTCATAATGTAGAGATGATATAAAATAGTAAAAGTATTTAATTTAAATCGTGTTAATTTCATTTTGTGTAAACATGGGAAAATGTTGAATGTATATAATGATGGGAGATGATTTACAATGATAAGTTTAGAGCTGTTGTCTGAAGAAAATAGTTTAGACGTCTATTTTTTTGAAAAAGAGAATCGAGAGTATTTTGAGCGGAATTTACCTCCTAGACCAGCTAACTATTTTGATTTAGAAGGTTTTAAAAAAATTACAAGGGAATTGTTAACGGAACAAACGAATCGGGATGTCTACATGCATCTTATCAGAGATTCGCAAGGCGTTATGGTCGGAAGAATTAATTTAAGTGTTTTAGAGAATAATCGAAAAACAGCAGAGCTTGGGTATAGGATTGGGGAAAATGTTAGCAATTTAGGTTATGCCAGCGAAGCGGTTAAACTCGTTTTAGAAAAAGCCTTCACGACTTATGGTTTCAATAGAATTATTGCAGGAACGGCAACAGGTAATCTAGCCTCTCAGAGGGTGCTTTTAAAAAATAGCTTCACCTTTAGTAGGGTTATAGAAGATGACTTACAAATTCATAATGAGTGGGTTCATACAGCAGTATTTGAGATAACGAGGTCATAATATCATCATTCCCAGTCCATAGATAGGTATAAAAGAGTAAGCAATTTTTGCAGATATTTAAGAATTTTCTCCTAGAAACCCTTGGAATAGCTTGAAAAATTGAAAAAATCAAGTCGTTTCTATTGACAATGATTCTGAAAGTGTTATAC